>CACCJO010000010.1 GCA_902546375.1 uncultured Pelagibacteraceae bacterium | reverse complement strand
GTGTTTTAAAAAATATCGGTACTTCAGATATTACTCATAATATCAATTTTTTCTTATTTAAGAAAATAATCAATCAATTAGGTGGCTTAAAAAACTTAATAACAACTCAAGGAAGCTTTTTAGTAAAATTAGGAATAAAAAATAGAGCTGAGATAATATCGCAAAATCAAAGCTTTTCAAAAAAAGCAGATATTTATTTTAGATTAAAAAAACTCATAGATGAGAAAGAAATGGGAAATTTATTTAAGGTAATGTTTATCAAAAACAAAGGCAATAAATATAAGTTGGGGTTTAATTGATAGTTTCAAAAAAATTATCTAAATTTAAAGAGATCAGTCATGGTTTTTTTAATAAAAAAGGTGGATGTTCGAGAGGTATTTATAAAAGCTTAAATTGTGGACCAGGCTCTAACGACTACAAAACAAAAATTATCAAAAATTTGAGAATTGTAAAAAAGAAAATCGGTAAAAATTCAAAAAATATTTTTTTACTCCATCAAATACATAGTAATAAATTTGTTTTCATCAATAAATATTCTAAGTACCTAAAAAAAAAGAAAGCAGATGCAGTAATCACTGACATTCCAAGATTACCAATTGGAATTCTTACAGCTGATTGTGCACCAATATTAATTTTTGATAAACAAAAAAAGATGGTAGCTGCTATTCATGCTGGATGGAAAGGTGCATATAAAGGAATTATTTCAAAGGTTATAAATTTCATGATTAAAAAGGGGTGTGAAAAAAAGAATATGATTGCTGTTATAGGTCCTTGTATTGCTCAAAAAAGCTATAACGTAAAAGAAGATTTAAAAAGAAAATTCCTAAAAAAAGATAAAAGAAGTAAAGTTTTTTTTAAAAAAAGAAAAAACTTAATTTATTTTGATTTATCAAAATATGTTAAGTTACAACTCAAATTAATGAAAATCGCAAATATAGAGACGATAAATATTGATACTTTTCCCAAAAAAAATAATTTTTTTAGTGCAAGAAGGTCTTTGCATTTAAATCATGATGATTATGGTAGAAATATTTCATTAATTATGATTAATTAGAGTTCTTCAATGAAATTATTAACTGGAAACAGCAATAAAGTTTTAAGTAAAAATATTGCTAAATACTTAAAAACAAAACTTGTAAATTCAAGTATAAGAAAATTTGCTGATGGTGAAATTTATATTGAAATAAATGAAAATATAAGAGGAAACAGTATTTTTATTGTTCAATCTATCTCCTCTCCAGCAAATGATAATTTAATGGAATTATTGTTATGTATTGATGCTCTAAAGAGGTCATCAGCAAAAAATATAACAGCGGTAATACCTTATTTTGGATATGCAAGACAAGATAGAAAGGTTGTTCCAAGAACTTCCATATCTGCAAAACTTGTCTCTAATTTAATAACTCAAGCTGGTGCTGATAGAGTGGTAACTGTAGATTTGCACGCAGGTCAAATTCAAGGTTTCTTTGATATTCCTGTTGATAACTTATTTTCTACTCCAATATTTGCAAGACACGCTAGAAAGAAAATTAAAAGTAAAAAAATTATTTGTGTTGCGCCTGATGTAGGAGGAACAGAAAGAGCTAGAGCACTTGGAAAACTTTTAAATGTAGGACTAGCTATTGTTGACAAAAGAAGACCAAAGCCTGGGCAATCAGAGGTTATGAATATCATTGGTGATGTAAAAGGACAAACTTGTATTTTAGTTGATGATATAATTGATTCAGGTGGCACAATTGTTAATGCAGCAAAAGCTTTGAAATCTCGAGGAGCAAAAGATGTTTATGTTTACATTACTCATGGGGTTTTAAGTGGAGATGCAATTAAAAAAATTAAAAACTCTGTAATTAAAAATTTAGTTATAACCGATACTATAGACAATGTTCATAAAACTAAAAATGTTAAAAATATTGAGGTTTTGCCAATATCAGGTCTTATGGGTGAAGCAATAAAGAGAATTTCAAATTCAACATCCGTATCAGATTTATTTAAATAAATTCCTTGATTATTTGTAAACATGAGTTAAAAAACTCTGTTTTATGAATTCAATAGAAGCTAACATTAGAGATAATTCCACTAAAGGGCAGTTAAACGCTATAAGAAATAGTGGAAATGTTCCAGCCATTATCTACGGTGGTAAAGATAAAAATCAAAAGATATCTATTTCTAAAAAATTACTTAAAACTTTTATTGAGAAAGAAAATTTCTTCTCAAACATAATTACTCTGAAGGTAGATGGTAGTAATCAAAATGTATTACCAAGAGAAATAAAATATCATATTTTAACCGATGAACTAATTCATGTAGATTTTTTAAGAGTGCTTCCAGGTGTAAAAATAAAAATAGAAATCCCAGTAAATTTTATCAATCACGAAAAATCTCCCGGTCTTAAAAAAGGTGGGGTGCTAAACATTGTGAGAAGAAAAGTAGAATTAAAATGTCCAAGTGAAAAGATACCTGAAAATTTAACATTAGACTTAGATGGGGTTGATATTGGTGAGAGTTTTAAGATCTCTTCAGTTAAATTAGATCCAGAAGTTGTTCCAACAATTCAAGGAAGAGATTTTGTAATAGCAACATTAGCAGCTCCAACAGTTATGAAAGAACCTGAAAAACCTGTTGAAGCAGAAACTGCAGAGGGTGAAGAAGGTGCAGAGGGTGCAACTGCTGCAGCGGCCGATGGGGATAAAGCTGCTCCTGAGGGTGATAAAGGAGATAAAAAAGAGGGTGATGATAAAAAACCTGCTGACAAAAAACCTCCTGAAGAAAAAAAATAATCAACTAAATTGAAAATTAATCACTAGATCATGCTTTTATTTGTAGGATTGGGTAATCCAACACCAGACAGCAGAAAATTTCTATTATTTTGGAACCCATGATGTTGATTTTAATAAAAGAACCGACCTTGATGTTAAAGATATGACTGCTGCAGAAGCAAATAAAGAAATAGATAATTTAATGGGACAAGGTTATGGAACAATTGTAATTAAAAACCCTCAAGGAAAACATAGTTTAGGTGTTGGTATTTTAAATAGATTAAATTTAATTTTTGAGGGAAGTTTAGGATATTTTGGAATGGGTTCATGTGATGGTCCAATAGTTCGAATCAATGGGAGAGTTGGATGGTCTTGTGCAGAAAATTTGATGGCAGGTAAAGTTGTAATTGAGAAAAATGCTGGATCTTGTTTTGGAGCTGCTATCAGAGGTGGAGATTTAATCTGTAAAGGTAGTGTTGGTGCAAGAACAGGTATTGATATGAAAGGTGGCACAATAATTATTGGTGGTGATGCGGGTGCATTTACTGGATTTATGATGCAAAGAGGGAGAATCATTATCCTAGGAGATGTTGGTATAAACTTGGGCGACTCGATGTATGATGGGACAATTTTCGTAGGTGGAGAAATTGGCTCTTATGGTAGTGATGCTGTAGATGCCGAGTTAACTAAAAGTGATCAAGATTGGTTAAAGAGAAAATTAAAGGTTGCTGAGATCGGTGAAAATTTTGATGTAAGTAAAATGAAAAAAATTGTAGCGGGTAAAAAACTTTGGAATTATGATAACTTAGAACCTACTGAGAAAAAAGGAGCGATTTAATGGCTAAGAAAAAAAAGAAAAAAAATGGTAAATTAAAAACTAATGGTAACGTAGGTGGTAAAGCTGACGTCCATTTAAGTTCTAACGGTGGCAGAAATAAAAGTTTATTAGGTCATAATGCTATTTTCACACCAGAAGTAATTGATGATATTCATATTAAATCTCAATTAGGAAGATACAGAATGCGTGGAATGGCATTGATGAAAAAAATTCCAACATTTGATGATTTAGTTTTCTTACCAGGAACTCTTACTAGGTTCGTAATTGAAGGTTATAGAGAAAAATGTGAAACTAAAACTGTTATCGGACCAAGATGTGAAAATCCAATTGAATTAGATATTCCAGTTTATATTACTGGTATGAGTTTTGGTGCTTTATCTTATGAGGCAAAAACTGCATTAGCAAGAGGAGCTACAATGGCAGGTAGCGCAACATGTTCAGGTGAAGGTGGAATGATACCTGATGAAAGAAGATATTCTGAAAAATGGTTTTATCAATGTATTCAATCAAGATATGGGTTTAACCCACATCACGCACAATTGGCTGATGGAATAGAAGTTTTTATCGGACAAGGACAAAAAGTTGGTATGGGTGGTCACCTAATGGGTCAAAAAGTAACTGACCAAGTTGCTGAAATGAGATCATTGCCTTCAGGTATTGATCAAAGATCTCCTGCAAGACATCCTGACTGGTTAGGTCCAGATGATTTAGCATTAAAGGTAGAGGAACTAAGACAGCTAACAAAAAATAAAGTTCCAATTCAATTGAAATTAGGTGCATCAAAGGTTTATGACGATGTTCGTATGGCTGCAAAATGTGATCCTGACTCTATTTATTTAGATGGAATGGAAGGATCTACAGGAGCAGGTCCACACATCGCTGCTGCAAACACTGGTATTCCTGGCATCGCAGCTATTAGAGAAGCAAGAAGAGCTTTGGACGATGTTGGAAAAACTGGGAAAGTTACTTTAATTTATGCTGGTGGCGTTAGAGATGGTGCTGACATGGCAAAAGCATTAGCTTTAGGTGCAGATGCAATAGCTATTGGTACAGGTTCTATGATTGCGCTAAACTGTAACAAAGATATTCCAGAGGCAAATTTTGAAAAAGAAATGGGTGTGAAAGCTGGTGAGTGTTATCACTGTCATACTGGAAGATGTCCTGTGGGAGTTGCTACACAAGATCCAAAATTAAGAGCAAGATTAAACCCTGATGATGCAGCTTTAAGAGTTTATAATTATTTACATTCAATGACACTTGAAGCCCAGTTATTAGCTAGAGCTTGTGGAAAAACAAATATACATTCTTTAGAACCTGAGGATTTAGCGGCACTTACTTCCGAAGCATCAGCTTTAGCAAAAGTTCCACTAGCAGGTACTAATTATACTGTTGGAGTAGATAACTTCCATAAAATTTAAAGGTATTAATGGCTAAAAAGAAAAAAACGAAATCAAAAGCAGTTTCTCTCCAACTGGGTAAAAAGAAAGAGACTGCTAGAGAAAAAATGATTGGTCAGTCAATCGGTTATCGATATGACGTAAATCTACTTCCAGACTACAAGAAAATGACACCATTTTTAAAAAAATATGTTGAGGCAATGGGTTGGGATGATCTTAATTGGTTGGAGGACGTTCACATGGGTTACGAAGAGGGAAGACCAGCTGTATTTTGTAGAAATGCAAATGGTTGGGTTACAATTCCATCATCAATTAAATTACCTGATAACCAACAAGATAGAGATATGATAGCAAGAGAACTTTTAGTAAAATTTCAAATGTCACCAAAACACCCTCTTGTTGATTTGAAAAAAGCTTACCTTAAATTTTAATTACACAATCTAAAGTTGATTATTTTTTAAAACCTATTGTCAATATTAGATTTTATTAGATTGTTTCGTTTGTAACAACTTTCGAAATTTTATAGGGTTTAAAAAACTAATATGGAGAGAGAATATGACTGATCAGTTAGGTGCTCTTACTACTATATTTACGGAATTTTACTACTGGATAACAGTGGTGCTGATGTTTTTAATTCACGTCGGTTTCTGTATGTATGAAGTTGGAGCTTCTCGATACAAACACCATCAACATACTCTTATGAAAAACACAATGCTGATACCACTGGTAACAGTGACTTGGTTTTTGTTTGGTTGGTGGATTTACTGGGCTTTCCCAACAGGACCTGGGATAGCACCTTCAATAATGAACGAAAGTACAGCTTTAATCACCGATGATAGTTTGTTTAGTGCAAAATTTCAGGTGGCAACAAGTAGTATAATGGCAGTAAACCTTGGAGATCACATTAATGGTGTTTTCTGGGCTGCTTTTTTATTATTTTCTTGGACTGCTGCATCTATCGTTTCTGGAGCAATAATTGAAAGAATAACTACTTTTGCTTTTGGAATTTTAGCAATAGCAATCGGCTCGGTTTTCTGGACTATTGATGCTGCTTGGGGATGGCATTTTGATGGTTGGATGCTTAAAATTTTAGGATACCATGATGCTTATGCATCAGGAGTAATTCACGCGATTGCGGGTGGATTTGCTTTAGGTGTACTAATGGTTTTAGGTCCAAGAATTGGAAAATTCTCATCAAGTGGTGAACCAAGAAATATTGGACCAAGAAATCCTTGGCTAGTAACAATTGGATTATTTCTAATTTATACTGGTTTTTGGGGATTCTATGCGGCATGTAACATTCCAATATTTGATCTTGGCCCAGAGTACGGCATGGAAGGTATATCTTATTGGACGGCTACAAACATTTATGTAACGCCTACTACACTTAGCGGTATTACTTTTAACTTCTTGATGTCACTATCAGGAGGATTATTAGCTGGATACTGGATTGCAAAAGGTGATCCATTCTGGACTTACTCAAGTGGACTAGCGGGTATTATATGTGCTTCAGCCGGAAATGATTTATATCATCCGATACAATCAATGATCATAGGTATGATCGGAGTTGTGCTATCGTACAAATTACATTATTGGGTTGAACGTAAGTTCAAGATTGATGATGCAGTTGGTGCTGTAGCAGTACACGGTTATGCAGGATTTATAGGTCTTGTAATTTGTGGTTTTGTTTTAAATGGTTATCCATCATCTGGTTACAGTGTTGGAGCTATGTGGGATGGAACTACTTATGCATCAATAAATCCTTTGGGTATGTTCTTAGGAGCAATAATTATGTTCTTTGTTCTAGGATTAATACCAGGCTATATCATCGCAAAAGTATTACACGGAATGGGTAAATTAAGAATTCCGCGTGAAGCTGAAATAGCTGGACTAGACTATGAAATGATGGAAACTGCTAAATCTGACGAAAAAGCAGTCGCATCAGCAACCAGGTAAAGGAGGAAAATATGGCGACAGTTACAAATTGGATTGATCACCTGAATAAACCAGCAGAGGAAGTTGCTGGTGCTATTTATCCTGGTGCTGGATCTAGTGAAGGCTTGTTAGTAATACTTGCTATTATCATATGGGTTGGCTGGCATGTTTTAACTGCTAAATCTGAGAGTGATGAGCTCGAAAGATTAGCAAGGAAAAGACATGGTCCAAATGACCACAAAAGTAATATTACTGATTGGTAATTAAATTAAAAAATTTGGGCGCTACAACTTTTGTGGCGCCCTTTTTTTTCATATGTCAGAAGAGAACAAAGATAACAAGGAACTTAGACCAAGTAAGATGAGAGGCGTTGCTTTTCCAAAAGCAAAGTATGGAGCAATATTAGCCGTAATTATAATTATTGTTGTAAATTTAATTTTTTATAAAGAAACAATTTTATCTTTTTTGAAATAATTGTGTTAACTTAAGTTATGCCAAAAAATTTATTCAAAATTGCTAAAGAAAAAAAAATTAAATATTTTTTGATAAGTTTTGTTGATTTATTTGGAGTGCTTAGATCAAAACTAGTACCAGCACATGCAATAAAAGATATGCAAGAAACCGGTGCAGGATTTGCAGGGTTTGCTGCTTGGTTAGATATGACACCTGCAGACTCAGACATGTTTGGAATTCCAGATCCAGATAGTTTAATCCAATTACCTTGGAACAAAGAAGTTGGTTGGCTTGCATCAGATCTTTGGATGAATGGAAAACCTGTAGATGCCTCTCCAAGAATAATGTTGAAGAAACAAATTAAAAAACTCTCAAAACAAGGATTGACTATGAAATCTGGTGTAGAGTGTGAGTATTTTTTAATATCTCCTGATGGAGATTCCATCGCTGACCCAAGGGATACTCAATCAAAACCTTGCTATGATCAATCTGCTCTAATGAGAAGGTACGATTTAATTAAAGAAATTTGTGACTGTATGATTGAAATGGGATGGGGTCCTTATCAAAATGATCACGAGGATGCTAATGGTCAATTTGAAATGAATTGGGATTACTCTGATTGTTTAAAGACAGCAGACAGACATACGTTTTTTAAGTACATGGTAAAAACTATTGCTGAAAAACATGGTCTAAGAGCTACGTTTATGCCCAAACCATTCGAGAATTTAACTGGAAATGGTTGTCATGCCCATGTTTCAGTTTGGGATGGAAAGAAAAATAAATTTTTGGACAAGTCTAATAACTTAGGTCTTAGTAAAATGGCATATAATTTTTTAGGTGGAATAATGAAACACGCTTCATCTTTATCTGCTTTTTTTAATCCTACAATAAATAGTTACAGACGAATTAATGCACCTCCAACAAAGTCAGGTGCATCATGGTCACCAAGTAGTATTTCTTACACTGGTAATAACAGAACTCATATGATTAGAATTCCTGATCCAGGAAGATTTGAATTAAGATTAATGGATGGATCGGCCAACCCTTATTTACTTCAAGCAAGTGTTCTCGCAGCTGGAATAAATGGTATTAAAAACAAAATAGATCCTGGAAAACCTCTTAATTGTAATATGTATGAAGATTTTGCAAAATATCCAAATCTGCCAAAACTTCCTGATGAGTTAGATCAATCATTGAGCCAATTAAAACAAAATAAAGAAATGAATGATGCTTTTGGTGCTGATGTAATCAATAGCTATATAAAACTTAGAAGTACAGAAATAAAAGAATTTAACAATATAGAAAGATTTGATAAATCAAAACCTATAACCAAATGGGAAAGACAAAATACTCTAGATTGTTAAAGTGAAGAGTTTAAAAAATCTCAAAAGCTGGAAATATAAAAAATTATTAAAAAATAATCGTTATAATTTTAAAAGAAGTTATGTTTTAAAACATCTTCCCTCTTCATTAATCACTAATGCTTATAAATCAATTTCCGGTTGGAAAAATTATAAAGCAACCCCCCTACTATCACTTGATAAATTAAAGAAAAATTTGAAATTAAATAATATATTTTATAAGGATGAGTCTAAAAGATTTCATTTAAAGTCGTTTAAAGCATTGGGGGGAGCATACGCAGTAGAGAGAATATCTAAAGGAAAAAAAAATATTGTTATTTCATCAGCAACAGCCGGTAATCATGGTAGGTCTGTTGCTTGGGGAGCAAAAAGATTAAATTTAAAGTGTAAAATTTTTGTAAGTCAATATGTAAGCCAAACAAGAGTTCGTGAAATTGAGAAATTTGGCGCTGAAGTAATACGGGTTAAAGGAAATTATGAAAATTCTTTGGAGGAATGTAAAAGACTTTCAAAAAAGAATAATTGGCAAATTGTTCAGGATGTCTCTACCAAAAACTATAAATATGTTCCTCAACTTACAATGGCTGGATATTCTATTATGATAAAAGAAATATCTAAACAAACAAACCATTATATAACTCACATATTTGTTCAAGCTGGTGTTGGCGGATTAGCAGCAGGTGTAGTTGCTGGGGTCGCAAAATATTTTAAAAGAATTCCAAGAATAATCGTTGTTGAACCTGATAGAGCTGATTGTGTTCTTCAGAGTGTTAAAGCAAATAAAATGAAAAAAATAATAATAAAAAAAGAAAGTATTATGGGTGGGATGTCATGTAATGAAATGTCACTTGTCCCATGGCAAATATTAAAAAAAACTTCTAATTATTGTGTATCTGTTACTGATAATAATGTTGCTAAAACGACAGCGATGTTAAAAGATAGAAAACTGAGTAGAGTTTCAATCATAGGGGGTGAATGTGCAACCCCTGGAGTTATTGCTCTTATTGGTTTAGCAAATAATTTAAAAGCACGAAAATCACTCAATTTGAACGAAGACTCTAACATTCTTGTTATAGGATGCGAAGGAAATGCAGATGTTAAACTTTACAAACAGCTGCTATCTAAAGGTAGAAAATAATATTTATATGACAAAAAATGCAATAGCTTGGTTAAGAGAAGACTTTAGAATCGAACATAATCCTGCTCTCTCATATGCCACACAAAATCATGAAAATGTTATTGCTTTATTTATTTATAACAAAGCCGATTTTGATCACAAAAGAGAAGCACAAAAGTGGTGGTTGTTTAAATCTTTAGAAATATTTAAATCTGAATTATCTAAATACAAAATAAATCTCCAAATATTAGCAGGTGATGAACTAGATATATTTTCTAAAATTAAAAAAAAAGATGACGTTTCAATATATTGGAATAAAATTTACGAACCTGATGTAATTGCAAAAGGAAAAAAAAATTAGAGATGTTTTCTTAAAAAATGAAGTTGAATTTAAATATTTTAAAGGAAATATTTTAAATGAGTTTCAAGAAGTTACTAAAAATGATGGAACACCCTTTAAAGTATTCACCCCTTTCTGGAGAAATGCTGAACAAAAATATTTAAGTTTACCACCAAGTAAAAATTATATTGTAAAGAAAAGAACGAAAGTAATATCCTTCTTCAAAAATTGTGTTGAGCCAAAAAGTATTTTACCAAAAAAAAATTGGTATAAGAAATTTGAGAATTATTGGAAAGTATCAGAAAATGATTCAAAAAAAGTTCTGAGCAGTTTGATTAATGATAAAATTAAAGAATACGGTTCGGCCAGAGATTTTCCTTCTATAGAGGGCACATCAAAGTTATCTCCTTATATAAAGCATGGACAAATACATGTAAGCACGATTTGGAAAAGATGTAACGAAATTAAATCTAAAGGTATTGGTTATAGAAAATATATCAACGAACTAGGTTGGCGTGAGTTCTCTCATAGTTTGATTAATTTTTTTCCTGAGTTTTTAAAAGGAAATTACAGAAAAGAATTTGATAAATTTCCTTGGGTAAAAAACGAAAAATTTTTGAAAGCATGGAAATCAGGAATGACTGGTTATCCGATTGTTGATGCTGGTATGAGAGAATTATATGAAACGGGTTGGATGCATAACAGAATAAGAATGGTAGTTGGTTCTTTTCTAGTAAAACATTTAAGAATTAATTGGACCGAAGGTGAAAAACATTTTAGAAATTGTTTACTTGATTTTAATAAAGCCAATAATGTAGCTCAGTGGCAATGGGTTGCAGGTTGTGGAGCAGATGCAGCTCCATACTTCAGGATTTTTAATCCTATTCTTCAAGGTGAAAAATTTGATAAAGAGGGAAAATATGTAAAAAAATGGATACCAGAATTAAGCAAAGTTCCTCAAAAATTTATTCACAAACCGTGGGAAATGGAGATGAAATATCAACAAGCAATAAATACTATTATAGGAAAAGATTATCCAAAACCGATAGTGATACATGAAGAAGCGAGAGTTTCTGCACTAAAAGCTTTTCAAAGTTTAAAAAAAAATTAAACTTCTCCTAAAAAATGATGAATGATTGTTCTTCTTTGTGGGTTTAATCTGTGCTCAAATAAATAAATACCCTGCCAAGTTCCAAGTAATAATTCTCCATTTTCAACACTAAGAGAAATTTGATTATTAGTTAAGCTGGATTTTATGTGCGCAGGCATATCGTCTTCACCTTCAGTTGTATGAATATATAATTTGTTGTCCATTGGAGCGATTTTATTAAAATAGTTAATTAAGTCAGTTTGGACATCAGGGTCTGCATTTTCTTGGATTATTAAAGAGGCACTAGTGTGCTGAATACTTAAATTAAGTATACCATTTTTAAATTTATTTTTTTTGATCCAATTAATTGTTTCATCAGTGAATTCGTATAATTTTTGTCCATTGGTATTCATTTTAAAATTATTGAATTTTTGTATCATAAATTAAAGTTTGAGGATGTTAGTTCATAAAGACGGCTAATTGTACGATTAAATGGTTCTTTCAATGATTTAGATGACGTCATTTCATCTAGATTTTGTTCAGCGGTGACAGCAATTGGTATTTTCTTGTCATAAACTATATCAATTAAGGTTATGAAACGTTGTTGTTGATTAGAGTTTATGTCATCAAACTTTGGTATTTTATCAATAACCATAAATTTAGATACTTTAGCTATTTCAAGGTAATCCTCGGCTCCCAAGTTTTTGTCACATAACTCATCAAATGTTAATCTTACAACTCCCTGATAGAATTCTTTGATTTGAAATTCTCTCCCTTTAATATTAATACTTCGATTAGTTTTTTTTTTATCCTTTGAAATAATTCTGAAGAATTTATTCATTTTAAAATTACTTTCTTGGTTTAGTGGGAAGAAATATCTATTATTTTGGTTTTCTTTTGATTTTCTATAATCATCTTCAATTATAAGCTCATGTTCAACAGTTTTTTTTTTCATGATCTCAATAAAAGGTTTGAACTGATCTCGTTGGAGACCATCCTTATATAAATCAGAAATTTTAATATTGGAGGTGACAATTATTTTTATATTCTCACTAAATATCTTATCAAATAATTTACCTAGTATCATAGCATCTACTATATTAGTAACTTGAAACTCATCAAAATAAATTAACAAAGCTTTTGATTTTAAGTCTTTAACAAATAAATTAATAATATTTTCGTCTCCCTTATTCTTATTTTTATGGACAAAATCATGAAAATTTAACATAAACTCATTAAAGTGAAGTCTTAGTTTTTTATTAGAAATAAGATCATAAAAAAAATCTAATATCATTGTTTTTCCGACACCAACACCCCCTTGAAGATAAAAGCCTTTTTTATAATTTTCTTTTTTAAAAATATTGAAAATCGAAGAATGGAAATTTTTATTATAAAAATCTTGTAGTAATTTAATTGTCGTAATTTGGTTTTGATTAATTTCTAAATTTTTTGAATTACAAAACGATCTAAATTTTTCCTCTAGATTTTTGGACATCAATTTTTTTTTGATTTAAAGTCAATACCATATTCTGATCTTGGACCTTTCCTTAAACCAAATGGACCAGAAATAAAAATTGTCATAGGTTTAGTTCCAGGCTCCAAATCAACTCTGTGATGTGCATTAGCAGATCTAAATCCAATATAGCCAGGTTTTCTCCAAAATTTTCCTTCTTTAGTTGTTTCCCAATAACCGCCTCTTATCACAATAGTAATATATGGGAAAAGATGATTATGTACTCCTTCACCGTGATCATCAGCTAACATTTCATGAATAAGTATATTAAACGGAAACCATTTTGGTCTGTGTCTGAAAATTAAATAATATCTATTCATCCAAGGTTTCGCTAAATCAAATCTTGGATGTGAGGGTCCTCTATCTAGAACAACTTTTTTTCTACCTAACTTATCTAATAATTTTAAAAACATTAATTCAGTTTAATTATAGCATTATCTTTTGCTAAATATAAATTTTGGTTAGAAACAAAAGGGCGTGAAATTTTATCCTTATCGATTTTTAATGTTGAAATAGTTTTGCCAGATTTTATATCAATCACTAATAATCTTCCTATATTTGTAGATAAATATATATTTTTAAGACCGACGATAAACCCAGTCGGTAGAATCTCTTTTCTTTTTTTAGGTTTAAAATTATTAAATACATCGGTAACCTTAATAATATTTCCTGTAATTTTATCTATCACAATTAAATAACCCTCAAGAGAAACTGAGATTATAAAATTTTCCACAACGGTAGGTCTTAAATTTGAATTTATACTGTTCTCCCAATTGAAGCTGCCAGATTTGATATCAATGGAAAAAAATTGATTTTTATTGTTTGAGAAAAATAAGTCTTTATTGTCAGTTATTATATCTGATGTTTCCAATGAAAAAGCAGATTCGTATAATACATCACTTTGAGTAGGAAGTTGCCAAAGTAATTCGCCATCATTTATTCGCACAGCACTTATATCTCCAAGAGAATTATTGAAATAAATAACATCTTCCACGATCACCATTGATAATCTTTTTTGAGATCTTATTAATGCTGACTCTGTCTGAAAGTTCCAGATTTCTTCTCCGTTTTTCATAGAGTAACATCTAAGTGTATTAGTAAAATCAATCACAAAAAAACGGTCCTTATAAATTTTTATTTGAGAATTAAATGGAGCTGTATTATTTTTAGACCAAACTAGATCTCCACTTTGTAGATTTAGCATAAAATATTTTGATAAATTATCTGCAATTATCAAAAATTTATCATTATTTGCAAACTGTAAGATCGGATTAGATTTTTTCTCCGATTTTGTATAATGATTTTTTTTCCATATTAATTTTGATCTCCCATCAAATTGTAAAACTGTTCCTTTATCATCAAAAAAAATTATATTGCCTTTATAAAATGAAAGCTCTGGTTCAAATTGATAAAAATTCTCAATTTTAGAAAATTTATATTTCAAAGATTTATTTAAAGACCCATCAAAATTTACTCTTCCATCATTGTTGGTAAATTTTTTTGATAAATTGTTTTTTGTGAAACTTTTACTAAAATTTAAACTTATATTAGTATTTAATTCCTGACTCAAAGCTGTTGGATCATCAAAAATTTTTTCAAATTTTTGTTCCTCTATTTTTTTGATAGTTTCTGATGTCCAAAATTTTGAGTTTTTGTTTAAAGAACAACCAGAAAAAAAAATGATTATTAATAATAATTGAAAAATTTTATTCACTTAAATCTCTATTAAGTCTTTTTCGAGCCTCTAATTGAATTTCTTGATTTGCGTTTTCTAAGTTTACGATTTGATTAAAAAATTCTTTTGATTTTTGCATTTCATTTTTTGAGTAAAAAAATTCTGCCATTAAATATAATGCGTGAGATTTCCAAACACTTTCTGATTTTATTACTGGATTTAAAATATTCAATAAATCATTCTCATTGCTGTCATCTGCATTATAAAGCGCTTTTTTATAAATATTTAAATTTTTTATCTCTTTATCCAATGAGGTTTCGTCAATAATAACATCAAATAATTCGTTAATTATTTTTTTTTCGCTAATTAATTCATTATCTATTATAAAATATAAAGATAATGGTGAATAAGTTGAATTTTTTTCATTAACTATTTGTATTAAATCTTTAGCTGTTTTTTCCTTATTACTTTCAGAATAATTTATAGTTATTTTATTAAAAGAGTCTGAAATCTTAATTTTTTTTCTATCCTGATATTCGCCAAAGGCAAAATAACATATTAAAAGTATAACGATAAAACTTAAGCCTGAAATTATTTTTTTTTTATTGTGGATAAAAAAATTTTTTATTTTTTCATTTCTCGTGTTTGTATTTATTATTGATATATCCTCATCCATATCTAAATCATATTTCTTAAAACATATTGGAGTATTCCACCATTTTTATAGTATTCCAATTCATTTTTGGTATCAATTCTGCATAGGGTATCTATTATTTTTACATCTCCTGATGCGTACTTAATCTCAACTTTTACCTTATCAGATGGATTAATTCCCTTTTCAATATCTACCACGCTAATTAATTCAGAACCTAATAAATTCAGATTTTTTCTGTTCATATTTTCTGTAAATTGTAATGGTAATATTCCCATCCCAATTAAATTTGATCTGTGTATTCTTTCAAAACTCTCTGCAATTACTACCTTAACACCTAATAATTTAGTCCCTTTTGCAGCCCAATCACGAGAGGAGCCTGTGCCGTATTCTTTACCACCAATCACAACTAAATCGGTTCCTCTTTTTTTATACTCCACTACTGCATCATAAACTGACATAACTTTTTCCTCAGGATATAATTTTGTAAAACCACCTTCAGTTCCGGGAGCCATTTCATTTTTGATTCTTATGTTCGCAAATGTACCTCTCATCATTACTTCATGATTTCCACGTCTTGAACCGTATGAATTATAATCCTTTGGAAGAATTTGATAATTCATAAAATATTCACCTGTTGGGCTATCTTTTTGAATATTACCAGCAGGAGAAATGTGATCTGTAGTAACCATATCTCCTAATATCAATAATGGTCTAGCATTTTTAATCTCTTTAAAACCTTCTGGGTCGTCACTAAGATTTTCAAAAAAAGGAGGTTTTTTTACGTAAGTAGAATTTTCATCCCAATTATAAATACTACTTTTCTCTGTTTTGATTTCTTGCCATTGTTTTGGTCCTTCAGAAACATTTGAATATCTTTTAACAAACATATCTGCATTAAGTGAAATCTTCAATGTATCCTCTATTTCTTTATTTGAAGGCCAAATATCTTTTAAAAAAACATCTTTACCGTTTTTGTCTTTTCCAAATGAGTCTTTAATTAAATCAAATTCCATATGACCAGCAAGAGCATAAGCTACAACAAGAGGTGGAGAGGCTAGATAATTTGCTTTAATGTGAGGTGAAATTCTACCCTCAAAGTTTCTATTACCTGATAAAACAGAGACCGCATATAAATTTTCTTGTTGAATAGCATCAACTATATTTTCTGCTAAAGGTCCTGAATTCCCGATACAAGTTGTACATCCATAACCAACCAAATTGAATCCTAATTGATCTAAATATGTATTTAGACCTGCCTTTTCTAAATAATCAGTTACAACTTGAGACCCAGGAGCTAAAGATGTTTTAACCCATGGTTTAACATTCAATCCTAATTCAACAGCCTTTTTTGCAAGTAGTCCAGCTCCAATAAGAACGTTTGGATTAGAAGTGTTTGTACATGATGTAATTGCTGCAATTAATATTGAACCATCTTTAATTTCATAATCCGTATCTTTTACCTTAGAAATTTTATAATCATTTTTATCTGTAGCTTCTTTAAAAACTTTTTTAAAGTTGCTTGATGCATCAGTTAAAAGAACTTTATCTTGTGGTCTTTTAGGGCCTGAAATTGTTGGAACTACAGTGGACATATCTAAAGAGATTTTATCAGTGAATTCAATTTCATCACTTGCCCACAATCCTTGTTCCTTCGCATACTTTTCAACAATCGCGACTGTTTCTTTATCTCTTCCAGAAAATTCTAAATATTTTAAAGTTTCTTCATCTATTGGAAAGAATCCGCATGTAGCTCCATACTCTGGTGCCATATTAGCAATTGTTGCTCTGTCTGCTAAAGTTAAATTTTTTAATCCCTCACCGTAGAATTCAACAAATTTCCCAACTACTCCTTTGTCTCTAAGCATTTTAACAACTGTTAAGACTAGGTCTGTGGCAGTTGTGCCCTCTGGCATTTTTTTTGTAACTTCAAATCCAATGACTTCAGGGATTAACATTGAAATAGGCTGCCCCAACATACCTGCTTCAGCTTCAATTCCACCAACACCCCATCCTAAAACTGATAAGCCATTGACCATGGTTGTATGACTGTCTGTTCCAACAAGAGTATCAGGGAATAAATATTTTTCTCCTTTGTATTCTTCTAACCAAACTACCTTTGATAAATACTCTAAATTAACCTGATGACAGATACCAGTTCCTGGAGGAACAATTCTAAAATTGTTAAAAGCGCTTTGACCCCATTTTAAAAAGGAATATCTTTCGCCATTTCTTTTAAATTCGATATCTACATTCTTTTCAAATGAATCTTTTTTGGCTGATTGATCAACTTGAACAGAGTGATCAATAACTAAATCGACTGCAGATAATGGGTTAATTGTATTTGGATCTTTATTTTTTTCTTTTACAGCTTCTCTCATAGCAGCTAAATCAGCCACTGCTGGTATCCCTGTATAATCTTGGAGTAAAACCCTAGCTGGTCTGTAAGCTATTTCAGTTTTTGATTTTTTTTTATCAAGCCAGTTTTTTACTGCTTCTATTTGTTTTTTATTAACTGATATTTCGTCCTCATGCCTAAGTAAATTTTCTAATAAAACTTTTAATGACTTTGGTAATTTTGAAACACCTTCTAAACCGTTTAATTCAGCTTTTTTTAATGAATAATATTTATAATTTTTACCGTTAACCTTTAGGTCAGATAATGATTTGTAAGAATTTTTATTTCCTGGTTTCATATCTTATATATAAAATGTAATTATGCTCAAAAGAAGAAGCACTGACATAACATAATTAAAGTATTTAATAAATTTCTCATTTGTCGCAAATTTTCTAAGATATTTACCAACAAATGTCCAAAAGGTAATGCTTGATAAAGATACTATAAAGGCAAATAAAACAACTTGAGTCGCATAATTAAGATAATTTTCTCCATATTCAACGTATGTTGAAACAATAATAATTCCAATCAAAACACCTTTTGGGTTCAAAAATTGAAAAATAAAAGTATCTAAAAAAGAAATTGGATTTTCGTTTTTGCTCTCATTAGAAGATTTTGAAAAACTAATTTTATAGGCTAGGTATATTAAAAATAAACTTCCCAGATATTTCAAAATAGTTTGAATAATTGGAAATAGTTTAAAAACGTTAACTAAACCGATTGTCAAAGCAAATACCACAGAAGTAAATCCAAATGTAACTCCAAAAATGTGGGGGATTGTTTTTTTTATTCCAAAATTAAAACCAGAGTAAGATGCGACCACGTTATTTGGTCCTGGTGTATAAGCAGCTACAATCCAAAATAGTGCCATAGATAAAAATTCAGGATGCATACTTATGCTATAGGTAAACCATTATCTGCTTTTTTTGAGGGATGTACTAATGTTACCTTTCCTTCAGAGTCTATCGAGCCTAAAAGTAAAAATTGAGATTTTATACCTGCAATATTTTTTTCTGGAAAATTACAAACACCAATCACTTGTTTACCAACTAAATTTTCCTCATTATAAAAATGAGTAATTTGGGCGGAAGATGTTTTAACACCTATTTCTTTTCCAAAATCAACTTCAACAACTAAAGATGGTTTTCTAGCTTTTTCATTTTTTTTGACTGAAAGTACTGTTCCAAGTCTAATGTCTATTTTCTCAAATATGTCGTAAGTAATTTGTTCTTTCATAAATGAGATATTTATATTAATTATTACTAATGAGTACAGAAGTAAATTTAGATAAATTATACGAAAATTCTATTAAGATTTTATCTGATTTAATTGGATTTAAAACTATTTCTGGAGAGGATAACAATGATTTAATTAATTATTGTGAGAAATATCTAAATGATTTAGGTGCAACTTCATTTAAAACATATGATGATGAAAAAAAAAGAGTAAATCTTTTTGCAACAATAAAAGCAAAAAAATCAAATGGGGTTAAACCAATAATTTTATCTGGTCATACTGATACAGTCCCTGTTTCAAAGAGTTGGAGCACCGACCCTTTCAAAGCAACAATTAAAGAAGATAAACTTTATGGAAGAGGTTCCTGTGATATGAAGGGATTTATTGCATGTACTTTAGCGTTTGCTCCAGTTTTTTCTAAAGTTGATTTAAATAGAGATATTCATTTTTCTTTTACATTTGATGAAGAAACAGCATGCTTGGGTGCTCCAATATTAATTAAAGAACTTAAAAAAAGAAATATTCAAGATGGAATTTGTATTGTGGGTGAACCTACAAAAATGAAAATCATAGATGCACATAAAGGTTGTTATGAATATACTACTTATTTTGAGGGATTGGCTGGACATAGTTCAATGCCCCACAAAGGTGTTAGTGCCGTTGAATTTGCATCAAAATATGCAAATAAATTAATCGAGCTTAGGGAAGAATTAAAAAAAAGAGCTCCAAAGGACTCCATTTTTGATCCTCCTTTTTCAACATTACAAGTTGGAGGAATATTTGGGGGTATAGCTCACAATGTAATAGCTGACAAATGTCGGGTTGAATGGGAGACAAGACCAGTCATCAAAGAAGATGGTGTCTTTCTAAATCAAAAAATAGATGAATATGCAAATGAAGTTTTATTACCAGAGATGAGAAAAGTTTTTCCTAATTCAAAGATAACTAAGGAAATAATAGGTGAAGTCACAGGTTTCGATCGTATAGATAATTCAGAAGCATGTGAGTTAGTCTCAAGTTTGACCGGTGATAATTCTAGAGAAGTTGTATCCTTTGGAACTGAAGCTGGATTGTTTCAAGAAATTGGTATCAGCACAGTTGTTTGCGGACCAGGTTCTATTGAACAAGCTCACAAAGTTGATGAGTTCATTGAACTTAATGAGCTTAAAAAATGTTTAAAATTTCTTGAAGGAATTAAGAAAAAATCTTCTCTTAATTAACTCCACCCACCTACAGATTTAACCTCTAGAAACTCTTCTAGACCATGTTCACCAGCTTCTCTACCAATCCCTGAATGTTTAAATCCACCAAAAGGCGCATCAACAGCAATACCAGCACCATTAACATCAACCATCCCCGATCTAAGTTTTCTAGCAACTCTCTTTACTTTTTCTTTATCGTTGGTTTGAATGTAGTTTGTTAATCCATAGGGAGTATCGTTTGCAATTTCAATAGCTTCCTCCTCCGTTTCAAAAGGCATTACAGATAAAACTGGACCAAATATTTCTGTTCTTGCTATTTCCATTTTGTTATTAACATCAGCAAATACAGTAGGCTTTACAAAATAACCTTTTTCTAATCCATCTGGTTTGCCTGGGCCTCCAGCTACTAATTTAGCTCCCTCATCAATACCCTTCTTAATTAAAGTTTGTATCTTGTTGTATTGAGTTTCAGAAATCACTGGGCCTATATGCTCTCCCTCTTTTTTTGGATCACCAACCTCAAAATTTTCTGTATACTTCTTTAATCTTTCCACAGCATCATTATACATTGATTTTTCAACTAGCATTCTTGTGGGTGCATTACATGACTGGCCTGAGTTTCTAAAACATCTCAAAGCACCTCTCTCTATTGCATCTGGATCAGCATCTTTAAATATTATATTTGCACCTTTACCACCAAGTTCTAAACTTACTCTTTTAAAATCTTTCGCAGCATTTTGGGAAATTAATGCACCTGCTCTAGTTGATCCAGTAAATGAAATCATATTAACATCAGGATGACTTGTTAATGCATCGCCAGTTGTTGCTCCATCACCATTAACTAAATTAAACACACCTGCTGGAATTTTAGTCTCATCAATAAGCTCAGCTAATATCATTGATGATAATGGAGCTAATTCAGATGGTTTTAAAACCATAGTGCAGCCAGAGGCTATTGCAGGCATTACTTTTAAACAAACCTGGTTCATTGGCCAATTCCATGGTGTAATTAATGCACATACGCCTTTTGGTTCATAAATAAGTCTTTGGTTAGGTGCATGTTCTCCTAATGGTTTTTCAAATTCAAAATTTTTCAAATATCTTATAAATGATTTTAAGTGAGCTGCACCTGTGCCAGCTTGAAGTTTCGTTGCAAAATCTTTTGGTGCTCCCATCTCTATCGTAATTGCATTTGCAATATCTGCCCATCTTTTCTTATAATTTTCATAAAGTTTTTCTAATAATTTTATTCTCTCCTCTTTTGATGAAAATGCCCAAGAACTGTAAGCTTTTTTGGCAGCATTCACAGCATCATTTACATCATCTTTATTACCCAATGTTATGACAGCACAATTTTCTTCAGTTGCAGGATCAATTACTTTGATTTCTTCTTTACTTTTTGGTGTTACCCATTTGCCATTAATATAAAAATTTTTTTTATTTTCCATTGGGGATTCCTAACCTTTCTTTACTTTTTTGCAAATAGATTTGTTAACTCATAAACTATAGTAGCAGCTGCAAGTGAAGTTACCTCAGCATGATCATAAGCAGGTGATACCTCAACAACATCTGCAGAAATTAAATTCATACCAGACAAGCCTCTAATAACATTAACCATTTCTCTAGTGGTCATGCCAGCTATTTCTGGTGTACCAGTGCCAGGTGCAAAAGCAGGATCTAAAACATCAATATCAATTGATAAATATAATGGATTATCTCCTACTCTTTTTTTTATTCTTTCAGCAATTTTATCAGTGCCTTCAGTTTGAAACTCATCACAATGAATTATCTTAAATCCAAAGCTTTCATCATTTTTTAGATCCTCTCTACTATACAACGGACCTCTGATACCAACATGCATTGAAGCATCATCCATAAATAGATTTTCTTCACGTGCTCTTCTAAAAGGTGTTCCATGAGTATAAGGCGCACCAAAATAAGTGTCCCAAGTATCAAGATGAGCATCAAAATGAACTAAAGCAATAGGACCATTGTTAATCTTATTTACTGCTTTTAATAAAGGAAACGCAATTGTATGATCTCCACCTAAACTAATTATACCACCAGTTTTTTTAAGAAGATCCAAGGCTCCCTCCTCAATTTGCTTAATTGCTTCATCTATATTAAAGGGATTGCAAGTAATATCACCAGCATCAGCAACTTGTTGAACTTTAAAGGGCTCCACATCATAATTTGGATGATAATTTGTTCTTAAATGTCTTGAAGCTTGTCTAATACTTTGTGGACCAAATCTTGCTCCAGGTCTGTAACTAGTGCCTGCATCGAATGGTATTCCGACTATTGCAATATCGCAATACTCAACATCTCTTAATTCTGGTAGTCTAGCAAAAGTTGATGGGCCAGCAAATCTTGGAACCTTGGTGCCACTTACTGGTTGAATGGGTTCTTTGCTTCTTTTTTTTTTCATTACAAAAACTCTATCACATTCTAACAAATTGGAATATCTTCAATAATACTAATTATGAAATTATTAAAGCTCATTTTATTGTATTTATTTTTAATTACTCAAACCCAAGCAGATACAATTTACGAATTAATAAAAATTCCAAATCTGGAGATTTATAATCTTAAAACTGAAAACAAATTAAGATACTTGAATGCTAAACAAGCATTTACAATAGGTATTGATAATAATATCAATTGTTTCAAGTCATCAAAACAAGATCTAGATAAAAAATATAAGATTATTGAAAAAAATCTTAATAGATATTCTCAAAACTTTTTAAAAAAAATAAATTTAAAATACATTGTTATGTGTGAAGACTTATCGATCTCAGGTATCAATACTGCTGGGATACCTGATAATGTAATGAAAACTTTAATTGTAGATATTAAATTTAATGATAGATATTTTGAAAGAGTGTTACATCACGAAGTGTTCCACATAATTAATGATAGTTTCAAAGATATATTTAACCAACAAATTTGGTCTAGTTTCAATCCTAAGGAGTTCAATTATGCAGAATGTTCGACATGTACTAAAAAAATAGGATTAGAAACATATTCTAAAACAGCTGGGTTTATTACTGAATACTCACAATCTACCGCATCTGAGGATATGGCTGAGGTATTTTCTCATTTAATGCATGGGAATTTACCTGCAACGGTTGATCCTATTCTTCAAAAAAAGATTGAATTCATCAAAAAAGGACTCCTAAAAATAGATGAAAATTTTATTTTATGATTAAAAAAATAAAAGCTTCAAAATCTGAAAAAATAATATTTATATTTGTTGTAATTTTAGGTTTATTTTCAATTACCTCTTTTGTTTTGCTAAAAGATAAATGTTTATTTGTTAAGAATTATGACCCAAATAAAATTAATTTTGAAAATCCAAATAACATAGCAATTCTAAACGTTGAATGTGGAAATGTAATTATAGAATTATATCCAGATATATCTCCAAATGGAGTAGAAAGATTTAAAACACTAATTAAATCTTATGCCTATGATGATGTAGCATTTCATCGGGTCATTAAAGATAAACTTGTACAAGCTGGTGATGTAGAATTTGGAAAAAAAGGAAACATTGATTATGGAAAAATTGGAACTGGAAAATCTGGTTTAGGTACAATCAAATCTGAAGTTGATAAGGATTTTAACTACACCAAAGGCAGTGTAGGATTAGCTCGATCTTTAAAATATGATACTGAGGACAGCCAATTTTTTATAATTCTTCAGGATGAACCTTTGTATGAAGGAGAATACACACCCATAGGAAAAGTAATATTTGGCTTAGAAGCTTTAGAAAAAATTAAACACTTAGATAAATCTGAATATGTTTTAAGGCCTGACTTTATAAATACTCTTAGATTGTTTAATTAACTAAAGGTTTACCAGTGGCAAGAGTATGTTTAATTCTATCTTGAGTTTGTTTAGTTTCGATTAATCTCATAAAAGCATCTAGTTCCAATTTAAACAAATCATCCTCTGTAAGAGTTTTATCTTTGGTAGTTTCACCACCACTTAATACATGAGCTAATTCTTTTGCAACAGTCAAACCATGATCCAATATAACTTTATCGTTGTAAAGTTTTTCCAAAATTTTGTTCATATCATCAATAACTGATTTACCAGGTAAATTAAATGTAAGCTCATTTGGTGCTTTAAAGTCCTTGTTTTCATTTAAGATTTTTTTCGATACTTCAAGCAAACTATTTCTATTCATAATTCTTTTATTTTCAGGTAACAAGTATTTCAAAGGCTCTGCCTCAACTGGAGACGTAGCTGTTCTACCATAGCCAATTATATCAAATACTTTTAAAGGTGCATATTTTGGATCTTTCTTAGCCTCTTCAGTATCTGACCATCTAGCTAGCATTTCTTTACATCCGCCTCCAGCTGGAATTAATCCAACAATAGTTTCTACTAATCCGATTACAATATTTGTATGCGAGGCTACGAAATTACTTTGTACTAAAACTTCAAAACCTCCGCCCAAAGTTAAACCTGATGGAGCAGATATTACTGGGTATTTAGAATACTTTAGATGTTTGCAAGTTTCTTGAAAATATTTAATAAATTTTTCTATCGATTTAAAATCATTTTTATTTGCAAATTCCATTGTATAAGTCAGGTTAACACCAGCAGAAAATTGCATACTCTCATTAATTATTATTAAAGGTTTATCAGTTGCTTTCTTAAGTGCATCCATTGAGTCATAATCGAGTGCATTAGCTTTAGTCGTAAACTCAACAATATTAAAATCATTAAATCTATAAATCGAAGCTGAACTATTGCCATCAACACTTGAGGCAGTTTTCTTGATCTTACCTAAAGTTTCAATTGATGTATATTTTTGCCTTTCACCATAAAAATTTTCATCTTTAGAATTAGATAAATTTTCTAAAAAATTATTACCTTTATATTCATCAACTTTATCGAAGAAATTTTTAACACCAATTTCTTCTAACATCTCAAAAGGTCCTTTCGCCCAGTTAAATCCAAGTCTCATTGCCTCGTCTATGTCATTAAATTCTTTGGTAATTCCAGGAACTAGAGATGAAGCATATTTTATTATCTTTGATAGTACTGACCAAGCATAGTCTCCATACTTATCATTTCTATTAATTAGAGCCTTTAAATCTACTTTATCAGACTTAATATCTATTTTTTGACTTGATGAATACTCGCCAGTTTCAAGATTAATAGCTTCCATAATTTTTCCACTATCAGTCTTCTTCATTCTATAGAAGCCGCCTTTGCCTTTTCTCCCCGTATATCCAGTTTCGATTAATTTTTTAACTAAAGGAATTTCTTTAGCAACCTCATGGAACTCATCAGATTTTGGAAGTTCTTTGATAAAACTTTTTAAAACATCTGCCATTAAATCTATTCCAATCAAATCATATAATCCAAAAACTCCTGTTTTAGGTATACCCATAGGTCTTCCAAAGATTGCATCTGCTTCTTCCACAGAAAGTTTCATCTTAAATGCTTCAGTCATTGCAATTTGCATTGCATAAACACCTACCCTATTTCCTAGAAAACCTGGGGTATCATTACAAACAATCGCACCTTTACCTAACTCAACTTCACAAAATTCTTTTAATTGATTTATCTTTTTTAAATCATTGTCTTCATTCTTAACTATTTCTAAAAGACCCATGTATCTAACAGGATTAAAAAAATGAGTGATACAAAAATCTTTTTTTTGATCTTTATTTAAATTTTGAGATAAAACTTTAATTGGGATTGAGGAAGTGTTTGATGAAACTATTGCTCCATCTTTCCTACTTTCAAAAATTTTATCGTAAATTTGATGTTTAATATCAATTCTCTCTACCACTGCCTCGACAATCCAGTCAGCATCTTTAACTACATTGAAATCATCAGATATGTTTCCAACTTTAATATTATCGATTTTGGTTTTATCAATTAATAAAGGTGGTCTTGATTTATGTATTCGTTCTCTAGCATTTTGACTTATTTCCGTTTTTAAATCTAAAAGAGTGACAGGGATATTGGCATTACAGAGATGTGCAGCTATACCACTACCCATTGTACCTGATCCAATAACTACTACATTCTTAATTTTCATTTGATTATTTTACTATCGATTAATTCCTCTAAGCCTCTCTGATCGTCTTCTCAAAAGCTCAGCGGTTACTAATATTAATGTTGATAGTATAATTAAACAAGTCGCAACAGCTAATATTGTTGGACTTAATTGTTCTCTTAAACCTGTCCACATTTGAATAGGAATAGTTGTATTTTCTAATCCTGCTAAAAATAAAACAACAACAACTTCATCAAATGAAGTCACAAAAGCAAATAATCCACCTGAAATAACTCCTGGTAATATTAGTGGCAACGTAATTTTCATAAAAGTATTTACTGGATCACTACCTAAACTTGCAGCAGCTCTAGTTACACTGTGATCAAATCCAGAGAGTGTAGCAGTAACCGTGATAACAACAAAAGGTGTTCCTAAAATAATATGGGCAAGAACAATACCTGTATGGGTCGCTGCCAAACCAGCTTTTGCCATAAAGAAAAATATTGCAACACCTGAAATAATTAAAGGTACGATCATAGGAGAAATTAAAACAGCCATTATCAAACCTTTGTAAGGCATATGTCTGCTACTTAAACCTAGAGCAGCAACTGTTCCTAGTATTACTGAACCTATTGTTGCAAAAATTGCGATAATAAAACTATTCTTAGCAGCTAATCCCCAAGGATTTTTAGTCCCGTAAATCATATCTTTATACCATCTCAAAGAAAAAGCATCTGGATCTAGCCTTTTCATCCCATCAGAGAAACTTAAAAATTCTTCTGCGTTAAAAGATAATGGAAAGATTACAAATAAAGGGGCAATTAGAAAAAAGAAAACAGCGGCACAAATTGTTAGATAAATATAATGCCAAATTCTATAATGTGGTTCAGTATATTTTGGTAATGCCATCCTAATTATCCTAATTTAATGTTATCAATTCCAACTATTTTGTTATAAAGCCAATAAATCACCAATACTCCACTCAGCAGCATTAGTCCCATTGCAGATGCAAAACTCCAGTCAAGGGTACTTTTCATA
>CACCJO010000009.1 GCA_902546375.1 uncultured Pelagibacteraceae bacterium | reverse complement strand
TAGTTAAAAAAATGGAAGGAACCATTGGTATAGGACATGTTCGTTGGGCTACACATGGATTGCCAAATAGTATTAATGCTCATCCTCACTCATCGCAAAATGTCTCTGTAGTTCATAATGGAATAATTGAAAATTCTACATTATTAAAAAAATTTTTAGTAGGTAAAGGTCATAAATTTAAGTCACAAACGGATACTGAGGTGATTGTACATTTAATCACAGAAAATTTAAAAACGGAAAATATTGTTAATTCAATTCAAAAAACGCTTAAATCTCTTCATGGTAGTTTTGCACTAGGTATAATTTTTAAAGATCAACCTGACTTGATTGTTGGTGCAAGAAGAGGGTCACCTTTAGCTGTTGGGTATGGTCCAAATGAAAATTATTTAGGTTCAGACTCATATGCGCTTAAAGCGATGACAAATAAGATTACGTATCTAAATGATGGTGAATTCTGTATTATAAAAAAAGATCATGTTGAATTTTTTAACGAGGATGGAGATAAAATAAATAAAAAAGTTTTAGAATTATCTCTTGAAGATGAAAAATATGACAAAGGTGATTATAAACATTTCATGGCTAAAGAAATAGAGGAACAACCAACAACGTTAAAAAATGGAATTAATGAATATGTAGATACATTAAATAATGATATTAATATTTATAATTTTCCCTGGAAAATGGATGAAATTTCCTCAGTAACTCTAATTGGTTGTGGAACAGCTTATCATTCATGTCTACTTGCAAAATACTGGTTCGAGGAATTAACTACATTAGATGTTAATATAGATATTGCTTCAGAGTTTAGATATAGAAAAAACAGATTTAAGAAAGAGACTTTATATATATTTGTATCTCAATCTGGTGAAACAGCAGATACTTATGCAGCATTAGATTTGTGTAATCAAAATGATATGAAAACATGTGCGGTTGTTAATGTAATCGAGAGTTCGATTGCTAGAGACTCTAAATTTGTTTTACCGATACATTGTGGGACCGAGATAGGGGTTGCTTCTACCAAAGCTTTTTTGGGTCAAATCCTTATATTATACATTTTAGCTCTAAAAATTGGATTATTAAGAAAAGATTTAAAAAAAGAATTATTTAATGAAAAACTTAAAGATCTTAAATCTCTTCCTAAATTAGCAGAAAAGACTTTATTAACCGATAATAAGATACAGACAATTTCTAATACCTTTAATGAGGCTAAAGGTTCAATGTTTTTAGGAAGAGGTTTTTCTTTTCCAATAGCATTAGAAGGTGCATTAAAATTAAAAGAACTATCTTATATTCATGCTGAAGGCTATCCAGCTGGGGAAATGAAACATGGACCATTAGCACTCATTGAAGAAGGGATGCCTGTTGTTGTGTTAGCACCAAGAGACAATTATTATAAAAAAACTATTTCTAATATGCAGGAAGTTATTGCAAGAGGAGCAAAAGTTTTGTTAGTAACGAATAAAAGTAGTGATGAAGTGGTTTCAGAAAATATTTGGGAAAAAATTGAAGTTGAGAGTGCTAATGAGGATCTTTTGCCCTTTCTTTTAACTATTCCTTTGCAAAAATTAGCTTATTATTCAGCTCTAAAAAAAGGATTTGATATAGATAAGCCTAGAAATTTAGCTAAATCAGTAACCGTTGAATAATAGAAAAACTCTGATACAACAATTCTGAGTTGAACATGAAAAATTGGAAAATAAATAGCTGGAGAAAGTATCCTGTCAAACACATACCAACGTATGGTGATGAGAAGGAGCTTAATAGTGTTTTAAACAAATTAAAAACATTTCCACCACTTGTATTTGCAGGTGAGACAAGACATTTAAAAGATCAATTATCTAAAGTAGTTGACGGCAAAGCTTTTTTATTGCAAGGCGGTGACTGTGCTGAAAGTTTTGCAGAATTTCATCCTGACAATATAAGAGATACTTTTAAAGTAATTCTTCAAATGGCTTTGGTGATGACATACTCTGCGTCTTTACCTATTGTAAAACTTGGAAGGATTGCTGGACAGTTTTCTAAACCAAGAAGTGCTCCAACAGAAAAACAAGGGGATGTAGAATTACCAAGTTATTTAGGTGATAACATTAATGCAATAGACTTTAACGAAAAAGCTAGAAGACCTGATCCAAAAAGAATGTACAAAGCGTATTCTCAATCAGCTTCAACGCTTAATTTACTTAGAGCATTTTCAAAAGGTGGTTTTGCAGATTTGAACAAAGTTCATTTATGGAATTTAGATTACATTAAAAAAAGTCCTCAAGCGAAAAAATTTAAAGACTTAGAGGACAAAATTGCTGATGCACTAGCTTTTATGGAAGCATGTGGAATCACTTCAGACTTTAATAATAGACTATACACTGTAAATTTCTGGACATCTCATGAAGCGTTACACTTACCCTTTGAGGAAAGTATGACTAGAGTAGACTCTACTACGGGTGAGTATCACGACACGTCTGCTCATTTTGTCTGGATTGGTGATAGAACAAGACAGTTAGATGGTGGACATGTTGAATTTTGTCGAGGAATAGAAAATCCTATTGGAATAAAGTGTGGTCCTACCTCTAAACCTGAGGAGATTGCAAAAATTTGTGAGTTAATAAATCCAAAAAATGAAAAAGGTAAAATTACTTTAATTTCAAGATTTGGTTATCAAAATGTAGAAAAGTTTTTACCAAAGTTAATTAGAGGAATTAAAAAAGAAGGTCTAAATGTTATTTGGTCATGTGATCCCATGCATGGTAACACTATAAAATCTACCACTGGTTTTAAAACACGACCTTTTAACGATGTAGTAAGTGAAGTTAAAAATGTTTTTGGTGTTCATCAGTCTGAGGGATCATACGCAGGTGGTCTACATGTTGAAATGACTGGCCAAGATGTGACAGAGTGTACAGGTGGAGCTAGAAAAATATCTGATGCTGATTTATCAAGCAGATATCACACTCATTGCGACCCAAGACTAAATTCAGATCAAGCTTTAGAGTTAGCTTTTTTAATTTCCGATGAGATTAAAAAGAATAGCAGCTATTCTAAAAATGCTATTCAAGCGGCATCTTAAGCTATTGCTATCTGATCTAAGATAATTAAATAGAATGTCATGAATCCTAAAGAAAAAACAAAATTTATATCAAATTGGATTAAATCTTATGCTGAAGGAATGCCTTCAAAAGCAGAATCTTTAGTAATTGGCATTTCTGGAGGTATTGACTCTTCTGTTTCAAGCACATTAAGTGCCATGACTGGCTTAAGAACAATAGTTCTTACAATGCCAATAAAACAGATAGAAAACCAGCACGATTTAAGTTTAAAGCACCAGAATTGGCTAGTTAAGAATTTTAAAAATGTTGAAGCCCACACAATTAGCTTAGATAAATTATTTGAAACTTTTTCTTTGACATTAAATAAATTTGATAATGAACATGGTTTTGCAAATTCTAGAGCAAGATTGAGAATGACAACACTTTATCAAGTGGCAGCAGCAAACAAAGGTATCGTTGTAGGTACAGGTAACAAAGTAGAGGACTTTGGTGTAGGATTTTATACAAAATATGGAGATGGTGGAGTAGATATTTCACCAATAGCAGATTGTAATAAGACTGAAGTTTGGGAATTAGGTAAAGAATTAGGAATATTGAAAGAGATTATTGATGCACCTCCAACAGACGGCTTATGGGACGATGGACGAACTGACGAAGGTCAACTTGGTTTCAGTTATGATGAACTAGAAGATGCAATGACTAATCCCGACTCACCTCACAAAGCTAAATACGAAAAAATTAGAAAACAAAATTTGCATAAAATGGACCCTATTCCTGTTTGCAAAATTCCTAGTTAATCAATTCGATTAACAAATCATCAAATAAGGTATATTTCTTAATCATCAGATATGGATATTTTTTTAACAAATAATTTGAGTAATAAAAAAGAACATTTTGTTCCAAAAGAAAAAAAAAATGTTGGAATGTATGTTTGTGGACCTACAGTTTATGATGATCCCCATATAGGGAATGCAAGACCCCTAGTAATTTTTGATATTTTATTCAAATTATTAAAAAATGAATTTCCTTTAGTTACATATGTTAGAAATATTACTGATATTGACGACAAAATAATTAAATCATCACAAGAACAAAAAATTTCTATAAAAGATTTAACTGAAAAAGTAACAAGAAATTTTTTAGATGATTGTAAATTCCTAAATTGTGAAAATCCCACTCATCAGCCGAAAGCAACAGAGCATATTGATCTAATGATTGAGATGATTGATGATTTAATAAAAAAAGGATTTGCATACGAAAATAAAAAGCATGTTTATTTTGAGGTCAAAAAATTTTCTGATTATGGAAAATTATCAAATAAAAATTTAGAGGATTTAGTTGCTGGATCTAGAATAGAAATTAGTGAAAATAAAAAAAATTCTGAAGACTTTGTTCTTTGGAAACCATCAAATAATGATGAACCTGCTTGGGATTCACCTTGGGGCAAAGGTAGACCAGGTTGGCATTTAGAGTGTTCAGCGATGTCAAAAAAATTCTTAGGCAATGAATTTGATATTCATGGTGGAGGTATAGATTTAATTTTTCCTCACCATGAAAATGAAATTGCTCAATCTAGATGTGCTAACGGTACAGCAGTTTTTGCAAATTATTGGATCCACAATGCGTTTATCACCATGTCTAATGAAAAAATGGCTAAGTCACAAGGTAACATTCTAAAAATAAAAGATTTTAGAAATAAGATTAGCGGTCAAATAATCAGATTGGCTTTAATGAGTGCACACTATAAACAACCATTAGATTGGAACGACAAATTATTAAGTGATTGTGAAAGTACTTTAGATAAGTGGTATAAAGTATATTCATCTGATCTCAAATTTGTCAAAGTTTCAGACGAAATTCTAAAACCACTTTATGAGGATTTGAATACACCTGGATATATTGCCAACCTTCACAAGTTATTCGAAAAAGCTAACAAAGGTGAAAAAATAGACTTATTTGTTTCAGCATGCAAATTTATTGGCTTGATGAATGAAACTAGTGAGCAATGGAATGAATTTAAAAAGAAAAGAGTATCAATTACGGAGTCTGAAATTGAAAATATGCTTAGTTTAAGAGACAAAGCTAGAGAAAATAAGAACTATAAAGAAGCTGATAGAATTAGAGACGAGCTCTTGGACAAAGGTGTTTTAATAGAAGATAAAGATGGTAAAACACTTTGGAAATTTAAATGAGCAAAGAAAGATTATACATATTTGATACAACTCTAAGAGATGGAGCTCAAACACAAGGAGTTGATTTTTCTTTAGAAGATAAAGAAAAAATTGCTTCAGCTTTGGATAATTTGGGTGTGGATTATATAGAGGCAGGATGGCCTGGAGCTAACCCAACTGATACAGAATTTTTTCAAAAGAAACATGATTTTAAGAATTCAAAGCTAACATCTTTTGGAATGACAAAAAGATCTGGACGAAGTGCAGAAAATGACACTGGTTTATCTGCACTCATGAACTCTAATACCTCTGCAGTATGTTTAGTTGGTAAGTCTTGGGACTTTCATGTTGATGTTGCTTTAGGAATTACCAATGAAGAAAATTTAGATAATATTTCTGAAAGTGCGAAACATTTTGTTAAAGCAAAAAAAGAATTCATGTTCGATGCAGAACATTTTTTCGATGGTTATAAAGCAAATCCAAAATATGCACTTTCATGTATTAAAGCTGCTTATGACCAAGGTGCAAGGTGGGTGATATTATGTGATACGAACGGAGGTACACTTCCACATGAAGTTACACAGATAGTTAGTGAGGTTACAAAAGTAGTACCGGGAAAAAACTTAGGAATTCACGCACATAACGATACTGGTAATGCGGTTGCTAATTCATTAGCAGCAGTATTGTCTGGTGTTCGACAAATTCAAGGTACAATAAATGGATTGGGTGAAAGATGTGGAAATGCAAATTTAATGTCATTAATACCAACATTTTTTTTAAAGAAAGATTTTTCATCTCAATTTGAAATTGGAATAAAATCAAAAGATATTAAAAATCTAACTGATTGTTCAAGACTTTTAGATGAAATTTTAAATAGAAAACCTAACCAACATTTACCATATGTGGGTGCAGCAGCTTTTTCACATAAAGGGGGATTGCATGTATCTGCTGTACAAAAAAATCCAAAAACTTATGAACACATTAATCCAGAGGAAGTTGGCAACACAAGAAATATTGTTATTTCTGATCAATCAGGAAAATCAAATATTATCTCTAGATTAAAAAGTATTAAAATTGATATTCAAGAAAACGATCCAAAAATTAAAAAATTATTAGATGAAGTGAAAGACAGAGAATTCATTGGTTATAGTTATGATGGTGCAGATGCATCATTTGAATTATTAGCTAGAAGAATTATTGGAGAAATACCAAGATATATATCTATTAATGAATATGACGTCTCAGTAAAAAAAAGTAATTCTGGCGAAATAGTTTCATCTGCAAAAGCTCAATTAGAAGTTGATGGAGAAAAGATTATGTGTGAAGGAGAAGGGAATGGTCCAGTAAATGCTCTAGATAATGCTATCAGACAAAACGTTGATAGATTAGCAAAATACTCAAAATATTTAAAAGATTTAAAACTGGTAGATTATAAAGTAAGAATTTTAAATACAGGGACTGAGGCTGTCACAAGAGTTTCAATTGAAAGCACGGACTCTCAAGGAAAAAATTGGTTTACTATTGGTGTCTCAACAAACATTATCGAAGCTTCGTTTAAAGCATTAATTGATAGTTTGGATTATAAATTATTTAAAGATAATGCGCCTGCAAGTAAATAAATGAGTAAAAATAATATCTCATTTATTCTTCATAAACCTCAATTATCAGAAAATATTGGTGCCTGTGCCAGAGCAATTAAAAACTTCGATTTTAATAAATTGATTTTGGTAAACCCAAAAACTACTTTTCCAAATGATAAAATTCTAGCCACATCGGTTGGAGCTAAAGATATTATCAAACAAAGCAAAAATTATGATAATTTGGGAGATGCAATAAGCAAAATTGATATTATTATCGCCACTTCTGCAAGATTTAGAAATAAAAATATCAAACATATAAACTTATATGATTTAAAAAAAATTGATTTTAAAAAGAAAATCGGTTTTCTGTTTGGCTCAGAGGCGTCAGGTTTATCAAACGATGAAATCAGTTATGCTAATTATACTTTACAAATACCTACTAACCCTGATTTTAAATCTTTGAATTTATCCCATAGTTTGATTATTATTGCTCAACACGTATCTAGCCTTATCAAACTAAAAAATACTTCATTTAAAAGATCAAAAAAAATCAAATCAGCTAATAAAAAAGAAATTCAATCGATGTTAAGTCTTTGCATTAAAAATTTAGATGAAATTAATTTTTTTAGACCCAAAGAAAAGAAACCTAAAATGCTTGAGAACCTGAGAAATATTTTTTATAAAATGGAGTTATCTGATAAAGAAACACGTATATTATCAGGTGTATTCGCAAGTTTAGGTAAAAAACGTTGATTGACAAACAAAAGAGTAAGTTTATAAGACCCAATATTAAATGACAAAAAGAATTAACTCTAAACACAAAGTCGATAGAAGACTAAAGGTTAACCTGTGGGGCAGGCCGAAAAGCCCATTCAATAAAAGAGCTTACGGACCAGGTCAGCATGGTCAGAGTAAACAAGGAAAACCTTCTGATTATGGTATTCAATTACAAGCAAAACAAAAACTTAAAGCTTATTATGGAAACATTAATGAGAGACAGTTTAGGAATATTTATAAAAAGGCTTCTATGATTAAAGGAGATACCAGTGAAAATTTAATTGGTCTTTTAGAAAGAAGACTAGATGCAGTAATTTACAGAGCTAAGTTTGCTACAACAATTTTTTCAGCTAGACAGTTGATCAACCACGGACACGTTAAAGTGAATGGAAAAAAAGTAAATATTTCTAGTTACTTGGTTAAAGAGGAAGATAGCATTGAAATAAGAGATAAATCTAAACAACTCGCAATCATTGATATAGCTTTAGCAAGTAAAGAGAGAGAAGCACCTGAATATATTCAATTAGATCAAAAAAACAAAAAATTTAAGTTTGTCAGAATTCCAAAATTTGAAGAAGTTCCTTATCCTGTAGTAATGGAACCAAATTTAGTTATTGAATATTACTCTAGATAAAATTGAACTTTCTAAGTTTATTTAAAAGAAGCTTAATTTATAAGCTTAAAAAAAAAGATAATATTGATTTAGATGGAATAGAAGACTCTTCTCTAGATAAACTTTTTTCCCATTATGGAACAGATAAATCTGAATATAGTAAAGACAAAAAAAACAAAACTCACGGTTTTTCAAAATATTATGAAAAACATCTATTTTTTTTAAAAGAAAAGAAAATTAAAATTTTAGAAATAGGATCGTTTTCTGGAGCCTCAGCTGCTGCATTTTCTAAATACTTTCCGAATTGTGAAATTTATTGTCTAGACATAAACATTTCGAATTTTAAATATTATTCGAAAAAAATTAACGTATTTGGTTTAAATTCATCAAATCCAAAAATGGTTTCGAAATTTATTAAAAAGATAAATCATAAAGAAACTTTTGAGCATTTTGATGTTATAATTGATGACGGTTCCCATAAACTCAGCGATCAATTAAATGCGTTAAATCACTTTTATGAATATCTTGTTGGTGGTGGTTTTTATGTAATTGAGGACTATAAATTTCCAAATTACTTTAAACATCTTAATGATGTAAATGATATTAAAATCGATGAATTAGCTGATTATATCTTACAAAAAAAACCGTTTTCTTCTTCGTTAGTTTCAAGCAAAGTAATAAATCTTTTACTAGACACTATTAAGAATGTTTACAAATATAAAGGTAACACTGATATATCTGATATAGTTTTTTTTGAAAAAAATTAGTTTTTAAATTTTATGTTTTTTTCCTCAAAAACTTTTTTTAATTCACCACTTTCGTACATTTCTTTTACAATATCACACCCACCAACAAATTCTTTTTTTACGTAAAGTTGAGGAATAGTAGGCCAATCACTAAAAATTTTAATTCCCTCTCTTATTGATTGGTCTTCAAGAACATTTACACTTTTAAAATTTACCTCTAAAATTTTTAGCATGTTTGAAACTGCCATTGAGAATCCACACTGTGGAGCATCTGGAGTTCCCTTCATGAATAAACATACATCGTTAGTGTCGATATGATTTTGAATTATATTTTTTGTTTTATCATCCATTATTGTTCCTTTGTTTTAATAGCTAAGGCATGTAATTCATTCCCCATTCTGCCTTTTAATGAATTATAAACCATTTTGTGTTGTTCAATTTTACTTTTTCCAGCGAATTGAGACGATGTTACAGTAGCAGAATAATGATTACCATCTCCAGCTAAATCTTGTATTTCAATTGAAGCATCTGGCATTGCTTCTTTAATAAATTTCTCAATCTCTTTTAAATCCATTGCCATAATCAAACCATGTAACTCTTAAGCCAATTAGTATTATATGATTTTAATTCGTCAATTGTTAGTTTCGTCTTTTGATCAATTATCATCTCTTTATCGATGATTTTACCTATCTCATCATAATGTACTGAATTTTTATCTAAAATTTTAGAGACTTCTTTTAAATCTTTTGGATTTATTTCAATCAAATATCTTCCTTGATCTTCAGCAAAAAAGTATTCAATTTCATTAATCAAAAATTTTGGTTTTTTAATTTGTATACCTTTATTTCCTTTTATACACATTTTGCTTATCGCTATGATTATTCCACCGAGAGATACATCATGGGCACTTTTTATGAAATTTTTCTCTATTAAATTAAGAAGAGTCAGACCATTATTTTTTTCATTAAATAAATTTACCTCAGGTGGGGGTCCATTATTTTCATTTAATATTATTCTTGATAATAAACTTTGATCTATATGACCCTCTGTTTTACCAATCACTAATACGATATTGTCAATTTCTTTAAAATCCATTGTGATCATTTTTTTGTAATCTTTAATCAAACCCACACCTCCTATCGTAGGAGTTGGTTTAATTCCGATGTCTTTAGTTTCGTTGTAAAAAGATACATTTCCTGAAACAACAGGATAATCTAAATACTTACATGCTTCACTGATACCTTGAACACATTCTACAAACTCACCCATATTTTCTTCTTTCTCTGGACTTCCAAAATTTAAACAATTCGTAACTGCTATAGGCTTAGCACCTACTGAGATTAAATTTCTCCAAGTTTCACAAACGACTTGCTTACCTCCTGTGAGTGGATGTGCCCAACAATAAGTTGCAGATGAGTCAACTGTAGCAGCTATAGCTTTATCTGTTTTATGAACTCTTACTACACCAGAGTCTCCACCAGGTTTTTGTATAGTATCACCCATTACGGTGTGATCATATTGTTGCCAAATCCATTCTTTGCTACAAACATTTGGGCTGGATAAGATTTTTTTTAACGTATCTTTGATTTTTAGACTTTTAAATATTGTTTTATCTATTTTATTTTTTTTTGGTAATTTTGATTTTTTCCATTTTCGATCATACATCGGTGAGTTTTCAACCAATGTATTCACTGGAATATTAGCTACTTGTTTGTTATCAAAAAACAATTCAATATTCTTTGTGTTGGTTGTTTTTCCAATTACAGCGAAGTCTAAATTCCATTTATCAAATATTTTTTTGGCTATTTCCTCTTTGCCACTCTCAAGAACTATAAGCATTCGTTCCTGGCTTTCTGATAACATAATTTCATAAGGTGTCATTTTGGTTTCTCTACATGGAACTTTGTTTAAGTTAATTTCAATACCTAAATTTCCCTTCGATGCCATTTCAATACTTGAAGAGGTTAGTCCTGCAGCTCCCATATCTTGAATTGCAATAATTGAGTCTCCTGACATTAACTCTAGGCATGCTTCTAATAAAAGTTTTTCAGTAAAAGGATCTCCAACTTGCACAGTTGGTTTTTTTTCCTCAATTTTTTCATCAAAACTTGCAGAGGCCATACTTGCCCCATGAATTCCATCTCTACCGGTTTTTGATCCAACATATATAACTGGTTTATTTAAACCAGCTGCTTTAGAGTAAAATATCTTATCTTTTTTAACTAATCCTAAAGTCATCGCATTCACCAAGATATTTCCATTATATGATCGATCAAAAGATGTTTGTCCTGCTATGGTAGGTACTCCCATACAGTTTCCATAACCACCAATTCCATGAACAACACCTCTTAATAAATTTTTTGTTTTTTTATTTTGAGTTGAACCAAAATGTATTGAATTTAAGTTAGCAATGGGTCTTGCACCCATGGTAAAAACATCTCGCATAATTCCACCAACTCCTGTTGCTGCTCCTTGGTAAGGCTCAATAAACGATGGGTGATTATGACTCTCGATTTTAAAAACTATTGCATCTCCGTCTTCAATATCAATAACGCCAGCATTTTCACCTGGCCCTTGAATTACTTTTTTTCCTTTAGTATGTAATTTTTTTAAATGAATTCGTGAAGATTTATAGGAACAATGTTCATTCCACATTGCAGAAAATATACCTAATTCAGTAATATTAGGTGTTCTTTTTAATAATTTACAAATCTTTTTATACTCATCTGATTTTAAACCATGTTCAATTGCAATTTTTTCGTTAACCAACATTATTTAATATTATTTAAAAGATTTTTAAAAAAGATGGATCCATCTTCCCCAGATAAACTTTGATCTATCATTCTCTCAGGATGAGGCATCATTCCTAAAACATTTTTTTCTTTGTTTAAAATACCTGCAATATTTTTTATTGAACCATTAGGATTTATTTGATCATTCGTATTGCCATTTTGATCACAATAATAAATTGCTATTTGATTATTATCTTCAATTTCTTTAAGTTGATCGTTAGTACAAAAATAGTTACCCTCATTATGAGCTATGTGAAACTCCAAAACTTTTTTATCTAGATTTTTAAAAAATGTGTTCTCTTTGTTGTCAACTTTTACATGGATATTTTTACAGATAAACTGAAGATATTTATTTCTTAATAATACTCCTGGTACCAAACCAGACTCAACCAAAATTTGAAAACCATTACAAATTCCCATTACCAATCCACCTGATTTTGCAAAATTAATTACTGAATGCATAATTTTTGACTTTGAGGCCATACTGCCACAACGCAAATAATCACCGTAAGAAAAACCACCAGGCAAAACAATCAAATCACTTTTGGGCAATTCTTGATCATTATGCCAAACCATTTTATTTTTGAATCCAAATTTTGTGAGAGCCACATCCATATCTCGATCACAATTTGAACCAGGGAAGGTTATAACCGATGATTTCATTAATTATTGTGTCTCAATAATTTTATAGTTTTCAATAACAAGATTAGCTAAAAGTTTTTTACACATATCTTCTACAAGATCTTTAGCTTTTTTTGGATCATTCTCTTTAACATCAATTTCAAAATATTTTCCTTGTCTTACTTCATTCACAGAATTAAAACCCATACCATCTAATGTTTCATGGATTACTTTGCCTTGTGGATCTAAAACATCCTTTTTTAAAGTTATTACTGCAGAAACTTTCATTTTCGTTTCTTTTTAATTGAAGATAGTTTGGTTACATTTACTGCAGAAACATTCGATTGCTCATGTAGAATTCCAAGTCTTTTGGCAACTTCGGTATAAGCTGGTAACAAATCTCCTAAATCTTTTCTAAATCTATCTTTATCAAGTTTTTTATCAGTTGCAGAATCCCACAATCTACAAGTATCAGGACTTATTTCGTCAGCCAAAATTATATCTTTTCGTCCATCAATTTTAGTTCGTCCAAATTCTAATTTAAAATCAATTAATTTTATTCCTACTCCTCTAAACATTCCAATCATAAAATCATTAATTCTAAAAATAGTTTTTTTTATCTTTTCAATTTCTTTTTTATTTGCCCAATCAAATGCGTAAATATGATCCTCAGAAATTAAAGGATCGCCAAGTTTGTCATCTTTCAAACAGTATTCAATTAAAGGTTCTTTTAGTACGGTTCCATCTTCTATTCCAAGTCTTTTAGTTAAAGATCCTGTCGCCACATTCCGAATAACAAATTCAATTGGAATTATTTCTACAAATTTAATTAATTGTTCTCTCATGTTTAGTCGTTTGACTAAATGATTTTCAATACCTATTTGAGACAAATTTGTAAGTATATGTTCAGAAATTCTATTATTTAAAACTCCCTTACCCTCAATAGTAGTTCTTTTTTCATTATTGAATGCTGTAGCATCATCTTTAAAGTATTGGATTACTAAATTTTTATCTGAGGTTGAATAAATTATTTTGGCTTTTCCCTCGTAAAGTTTTTTACCTTTTTTCATTATTTGAAAACCCGCCTAAAAATTAGATTTACATTTTTAAAATGTTTAGAATAACTAAAGATAGACTTTAACTTTTTGATTGAAATTTTACTCATTATTAACTTGTCAGACTGGATAACATTAAACAAATCTAAATTTTCAGCAAAGCATTTTTTTGCATATCCTTGAACTAACTTATAGGATTTTTCTCTTGTGATACCAGTTTTTGTTAGTTCTAGCATCACTTCTTGTGAAAAAATTAGCCCCTTAGTAAGATTAAGATTTTCTAGCATTTTTTTTGGATAAACAATCATATTATCTAAAACACTTGCTAATCTTACAAGCGCAAAGTCTAGAGTAATATTTGCATCAGGACCAATATTTCTCTCTACGCTTGAATGTGAAATATCTCTTTCATGCCAAAGTGCAATATTTTCAAGCGCTGGAACAACAGAACTTCTTACCATTCTTGCTAGTCCTGTTAAGTTTTCACTTAAAATTGGATTTTTTTTATGTGGCATTGCAGATGAACCTTTTTGACTTTTAGAAAAGTATTCTTGTAATTCATAAACTTCTGATCTTTGTAAATGTCTAATTTCTATAGCAACTCTCTCTATACTTCCTGCAATGATGCCTAGAACTGAAAAATAAAATGCATGTCGATCTCTAGGGATAATTTGAGTAGAGATTGGCTCAACTTTTAATCCAAGTTTTTTTGCAACATGTTTCTCAACATTAGGGTTTACATTTGCAAATGTTCCAACAGCTCCAGAAATTGCACAAGTTGATATTTGATCTATAGCGTAAACTAATCTCTCTCTATTTCTTTTAAACTCTTCATAAAAGGAAGCTAATTTTAATCCAAATGTTATTGGCTCAGCATGAATTCCATGACTACGACCAATACAAGGAGTAAATTTATATTTTTTAGCTTGTTTTTTTAATACTTTTAAAATTAGATCTATGTCTTTTAAGATAATTTTTCCTGACTGAACCAATTGAATGTTAAAACTTGTGTCTACTACATCAGATGAAGTCATGCCAAGATGGAGGTATCTAGCTTTAATTCCTGCTTTTTCAGTTACAGAAGTTAAAAAAGCAATTACATCATGTTTAACTTTACTTTCAATTTGATGAATTCTTTTTACATTTATTCTAGCTTTTTTCCTAACTATTGACGAAACACCTTTCGGAATTTGACCAAGTTTTTCCATTGCTTGAGCTGCAGCAATTTCAACATCCAACCATATTTTGTATTTATTTTCCTCAGACCAAATATCTGTTAATTCTTTTCGAGAGTATCTTTTAATCATTAATTATAAGTATGGAGGCTTTGAATAACCTTTAGCAGATTCTGTAAATATTTCATAACCATTTTCAGTAATTCCAACAGTATGCTCAAATTGTGCAGATAAAGATTTGTCTTTTGTAACTGCAGTCCACCCATCATTAAGCATTTTTACATTAAATTTACCAGCATTAATCATTGGTTCTATTGTAAATGTCATCCCAGGTTTTAATTCCATACCTGTATTCTTTGTTCCATAATGTAAAATGTTTGGTGGTTCATGAAATGATGTCCCTATCCCATGACCACAAAAATCCTTAACTACAGAAAATCCTTTCTCTTCAATATAAGATTGTATTTCATGTCCTATATCTCCAAGTTTAATGCCAGGTTTTAAGATTCTGATTGCTTTCATCATAGACTGATAAGTTGCATCAATTAGATTATTTAATTTTACTGAGGTTTTTCCAATACAAAACATTCTACTTGTATCTCCATAATGTTCATTAATGATAGCAGTTACATCTACATTAAGGGCGTCTCCTTCAACTAAAACTCTATCCTCAGAGGGGACACCATGACATACAACATGATTTAGAGATGTACATAAAGATTTAGTAAAACCACGATAGTAAAGTGGGGCAGAGTGGCCACCATTATCCCTTATAAACTCATAGCCAAGCTTATCTATGTAAGCTGTTGAAACACCTTCTTTAATATTTTCTGTTAACATGTCTAAAGTTTGTGCAGCTAGCTTTCCAGCTATTCTCATTTTTTCAAATTTTTCAGTGTAATTACTCATCAATAATTTTTATTTTTTTATCTATATAAATTTTTTTAGAACTAATATTACATCTATAAGCCAAAAAATTTACCCCAGCTTTTTTAGCTATCAAATAATTTTCATAATACTTACTATCAATATCCTTTGCTATTTTAAAATACTCCATATTTTGTATTTGTACTAAAAATATTAAGTAAGACTTATAGCCTTTTTTTATGGCATCAATAAGAGTAAGCAAATGTTTAGATCCCCTAGTTGTTATAGCATCTGGAAACTCAGCTGTTTTTTTATCTCTGAAAAGAGTAACATTCTTCACTTCTAGAAAACTTTTTTGACCTTTTTTTTCAATTAAAAAATCAAATCTAGTCTCTTTATTAAAAAAAACTTCTGAATTAATCTTATCGTTATTTTTGAATTCCTTGATGAGGTTATTAATTAATCCGTGGTGTACAATTTTATTTGCTCTATGAGTATTTATTCCAACAAAGTTTTTTTTAGCCTTAATAATTTCTAGACCATATTTTAACTTTCTTTTTGGATCATCATGCTTGAATAAATGCACTTCATTACCTTCATCTAGCAAACCTTTCATAGATCCAGTATTTGGACAATGTGCAGTGACAATTTCTTTATTTAGATTTACATCAACAAAAAAACGCTTATATCTTTTGATTAATTTACCTTTTAATAAAGACTTGGTAAATTCCATATTCGAATTATACATATAAAATGAGTAAAAACACAAAAGTAAATGCTGCAATATTAATCATCGGTAACGAAATTCTTTCTGGTCGAACTCAAGACACTAACACGAGCACATTAGCAACATGGTTAAATTCCATTGGTGTAAAAGTAAATCAAGTAAGAATAATTCCAGATCAAGAAGATATAATCGTAGAGACACTAAACCTTTTGAGGAAATCTAATAATTATGTTTTCACAACTGGTGGTATTGGCCCAACACATGATGACATAACTGCTCAATCAGTAGCAAAAGCTTTTGGCCTTAAATACGAACTTCATAAAGAAGGATATAAAATATTAGAAGCTTATTACCAACCAGGTGAGTTTAATGAAGGAAGACAAAAAATGATTTGGATGCCAGCAAATGCAGATTTAATTCTTAATCCAACTAGTGGGGCTCCTGGCTTTAGCGTAGAAAATGTTTTTTGTTTACCAGGGGTACCATCAATAATGAAATCAATGTTGGGCGGACTAAAAAATAAGATTGTGGGGGGTGACCCTATCTTAAGTCACACTATTAGTTTAAAAACAGTAGAAAGTGAAATTGCAAACTCTTTAACAAAAGTACAAGAGGAAAATCAAGATGTTGAGATAGGAAGCTATCCATTTTTCCATGCTGGCAAACTTGGAGTTTCAATAGTACTTCGTTCAGAGAATCAATCTAAAATCGATCAATGTAATTCTCAAATATTAAAATTTGTTAGTGATAAAAAAATAGAAGTTGTCGATAGATAAATGCTTTATTTTGCTTACGGAAGTAATCTTCATCATTTTCAAATGAAGAGAAGATGTAAAGATAGTACTTTTATTAAAAAGATCAATCTTAAGGATTTTAGATTAACTTTTAGAAGCAAGTATAGAGCTGCTGATATTGAACCAAAAAAAAATTCTATAGTACCGGGTGGCTTATTTGAAATTTCCAAGAGTGATGAAAAAAAACTGGATGTTTATGAAGACTTTCCTATTTTATATAAAAAATATTATTTTTTGTATGAGGGTAAAAAAGTAATGACTTACACCATGACAAAAAAAACGCCATTTAGATTTCCTACAGAAAGATATCTAAATGTAATCAAGCATGGGTACAAAGATTGTAAACTTAATATAAAATATTTAGAAAAAGCTCTTGTTGAATAAATATTTTAACCAACAATTAAAGTATCCTTGGATCCACCACCTTGTGAACTATTTACAATAGTACTACCCTTTCTTAAAGCTACTCTTGTTAGTCCACCTGAAGTCACATAATTTGATTTTCCTGTTAAAACGAATGGTCTTAGATCTAAATGACGTGGCTCAATATCATGTTCCGTAATTGTTGGAGCAGTAGATAAAATTTCCAATGGTTGAGCAATATATTCTCGAGGATTTTTTTTTATCTTGATGATTGTCTCCTCGATTTCTTTTTTAGGTGCCTTTGGTCCAATCATTATACCATAACCCCCAGAAGCATTTGCAGGTTTTACAACTAGTTTTGATATATTTTCTATTACATATTTCTTATGTGTTTCGTCATGACATAAATAAGTTTCCACTTGATCTAAAATTGGCTGTTCACCTAAATAATATGTTATCATCTTGTTAACGTAAGAATAAACAACTTTATCATCAGCAACCCCAGTTCCAACAGCATTGAGTATACCAACATTTTTTTTTAACCAACATTTAAATAAACCAGGGACACCAATCAAAGAATCTTTATTAAAAGCTTTTGGATCCAAGAAACTGTCATCAAGTCTTCTATATATGCAGTCTACTCTTAATGGACCTTTTACTGTTTTCATATAAACATTATCATTTTCAACAAAAAGATCTTTACCCTCTACCAAAGCTATACCCATCTGATCTGCCAAAAATTCATGCTCAAAATACGCTGAGTTATAAACTCCTGGAGTTAAGAGCACCATATGTGGATTAGAAGTTTTTTTTGGAATACACTCAATCATACAATTATATAATTTATTAGTGTATTGGTGGATTGATGAAACTTTATATCTAGTAAATAATTCAGGAAAAACATCGCGCATTACCATTCTGTTTTCCAACATGTAGGAAACACCAGATGGAACTCTTAAATTATCCTCTAGAACTAAATAATCACCAGATTTATTTCTAATTAAGTCTATACCAGAGATATTAGACCATGCCTTAAACTTTGGAGAAAAACCCTCACACTCCTTAACGTAGTACGGTGATTTATAAATTATATCTTTTGGAACTATATTATCTTTAAAAATTTTCTTTTGATTATAAACATCATCAATAAATAAATTTAAGGCTTTTGCTCTTTGCTTCAAACCTTTCGAAACTTTGTTCCATTGTTTCTTTGGAATTATTCTTGGAATAATATCCAAAGGCCATCTCTTTTCTTCAGCTCTATTATTTGCCGCATAAACTCTAAAATTTATTCCACGTGCATTAATCGTACTTTGGCAATTTTTCTCAATTTCTTGGAGCTTTTTCTTTCCATGTCTTTCTAGAATACTAGAAATGATAATAGCATGCTTTCTTAGCTTATTATCTTCGGTAAAATATCCATCGTAAGCTTTACTTGAATTATAATTCTTCCATAATTTAGAGACCATAACTAAATGTTTAATAATTCCCAATAACAATCAATTGCATAATAGATATATCAGATATGTTATTTTTAAATTGTATGATAAATGATAAATTAAATAATAGTAATTATGACTTATTGTATTGGTATAAAAGCAAATAATGGTCTTGTTTTTGCGTCAGACTCAAGAACAAATGCTGGTTTAGATAACGTAAACATTTACTCTAAAATGTTTACTTATGATGTTGGTGATAGAACAATAATTATCGTTACTTCAGGAAATTTAGGTACCTCACAAGCCGTATATAAGTCTATTGAAAAAGATTTAAAAGATACGTCAGGAATTATAAATTTAAATACTTGTAAAGATTTTGATCAAATTGCTTCCTATGTTGGGTCCTTAAATATTGAACATTCAATGCCAAAAGGAATTAATACTGATACGGTTTTATTAGGATCAACTTTTATAGTTGGTGGACAAATTAAAGATCAACCTATGGAGCTTTATTTAGTTTATCCACAGGGTAATTATATCAAACCAGCAGATAGCAAACCATATTTAGTAATTGGTGAGGTTAAATATGGTAAGCCAATTTTAGATAGAGTAATTAAACCTGATGTTTCAATTGGAGATGCTTCTAGATGTGCTTTAATTTCAATTGATTCAACTTTAAAAAGTGACTTAACTGTTGGGCCACCAATTGATTTTGTAGTTTATAAAAAAGATGGATATAAAATTCTTTCCCAAAAATGCTTAAATATAACTGATGATGAATATTCAAAAGTATGCAATCAATGGTCAGATGGTATTTTTAAAATTTTTAATTCTTTCCCAAGATTTGATTGGGAAAAATAATTTATCTATTAGACAACCAGATTGTTTGACAAGGATCTAGTTTAATTTTTTTATCAAGTGTAAAAAATGTTTTTCTACCAAGTAAATCTCTATATTTAATCAAATTTTTATTAATTTTAATATATTGTAATTTAGTAGAAAGATTTGTGATACAGATTATAGTTTGTTTTTTATCTAAACTAATTCTTTCATAACAAAAAATTTTAGACCCTAGATTGATATTTAATCTTTTAGCATTAGGATGGAATGCTTTTTGTTTTCTCTTTATTTCTAATAATTTTCCAAGATTTTGATAAAAAATACTTTGTTTAGAGTTTTTATCTTTTAAATTTTTTGTAATATTTTCATAGTTCCATTTATATCTATTAATATCTCTATTATTCCCTGTAATTACATATTTTGCTTCATCATTAGATTTGCCAAACAAAGAGTTGAAATAAATAGCTGGAACACCCTCAAAAGAAATCATTATTGCATGAGCTGCAATATAGCGTTCTAAAAAAAATTTCCCATTAGGATCAGCATCTGATTTTTTTAATGCATCAAAAACAGTGATATTAGCTTCATATACTTTTTTAGATTTATTTTGGATTTTTCTATACGAAAATTTTGATCCGTTTTTTTTTAGTCTTTTAAGAAAATTACTTAATGATCTTTCGTTTAATATTCCTTCAGTAGGTCTCATGCCAATACCATCATGTGATGCAATGAAATTTAAATAACTATTCTGAAATTTAGCATTGGGAAGTTTTTTACTCCATTTATTGAGATAAGAACTATTTTCAAATAAAAAAGCATGGATTAATAAGGGCGGAAGAGAAAAATTATAAATCCAGTTAGCTTCATCATTTTTACCAAAATAACTTAAATTTTCTTTTTCTGGCAAATTTGTTTCTGTAATGATTATAGTTTCAACGTTTAAGAGATTACTGATAAGTCTCAATAGTTTTACTATTTCATGAGTTTGTTTTAAATTTATACAGTCGGTTCCATTTTTTTTCCAAAGATAAGCAATAGCATCTAATCTGAAAATTGTGACTCCATTGCTAACGAGGTGAACCATGATTTTAATAAATCTAAGAAGCACTGATGGGTTCTTAAAATCTAAGTCTATTTGATCAGCACTAAAAGTACGCCATAAAAAATCCGATTTTCCAAAGATGTCTATTTTTTTTAATAATTTGTGATCTCTTGGTCTTACCACTTTAGATGTGTTAAATTTAGAATTAACAGTTAAAAAATAATCTTTACCAGGTCTTTTTTTTTTAAGAAAATTTTTAAACCAGAAACCTCTAGCTGATGAGTGATTAATTACGATATCAGCCATTACATGACTAGATTTTGAAATCTTTTTTATATCAGACCAACTACCTATTCTTTTTTCAATCTTATAATGATCTTTTACAGCAAAACCACTATCACTACTGGAAGGATAGAAAGGTAAAAAATGAATAGCATCAAAGTATTTTTTTAAATTTTTCTTAAAAAAATTTTGAAAAACTTGAATAGAACTTTTTTGATTTGAATTTACATTATCCCCATAACATATTACTAATGAAGTTTTTTCTGAGATAGTAAGTTTTTTTTTTGAATTATTTTGATTAAATTTTTTGATTATTTGTATTATTTGATCTTTTAAATGATCAATATCTCTTTCATTTAAAGAGGGTTTGTAAATAGTCCTTAGTATAGAACTAATTTTTTTTTGGTTTTTCTGAAATAGCATTAAGAATGTTTTTTATTATCATCATTAACTACTTTTTCAAGTCTTCCAAGAAAATCTGGTATGGCACTTTTTACTCTGCTCCACGTTGGTATAAAAGGAGTATCCATGGGATTTTGGATAAATGCTTCTCCAGCTTTCATTATATTTATTGCAAATAACTCAACAGCTTTTTCTTCCGTGTGTGAGTCTAATTCTAGACCATTCATTGCTGCATCACTTCTATAAATATCAATTAGATCTAAGGCAGATCTGTAATATGTCGCTTTCAATGATCTAAATTTTTCTCTACTAAAGGTATTACCTTGAGTAGCTAATTTTTTGATAAATGTTTTAATGATATCTATAGACATTCTAGATAATCCTTTGGTTTCATCATCCAAAGATAAAACTTGATGTTTATGATCGTATGTATCAGCTAAATCAACTTGGCAAATATTCTGTGGTGAGAAACTTCTTTGCATTTCGGATAAAATTCCTACTTCAATTCCCCAATCAGACGAAATCCTTAACTCTGGTAAAACATTTCGTCTAAATGAAAACTCTCCAGCTAAAGGGTATTTAAAAGATTTCATAAAGTTTAAGTAATCACTTTTACCAATCGTTTTCTCTAAAGCTGTTAATAACGGGAAAACAAGTAATCTTGCAACTCTGCCATTCATTTTGTTATTGGCCACTCTTGGATAATATCCCTTACAAAACTCAAAGTTAAAAAGAGGATTTACAACAGGATAAAAAAGTTTTGCAAGCATTCTCCGATCATAAGTTTTTATATCACAATCATGTAAAGCAACTGAACGAGCACTATCTCTTGCAATACACATACCAATGCAATACCAAACATTCCGGCCTTTTCCTAGCTCACTTGGAGCCAAATTATTTTTCTTTAACTCTTGATCAAGTTTTTTTAATGCTGGACCATCATTCCAAAGGATAGAAAAGGGGGTTTTTAATTTTTTAAAAAATTTCCAAGCTTTTTTTGCTTGAGCCTCATTTGCTTTATCTAATCCAATAATTATGTGATCTAAATATTTAGTTTTACTTATTTCATCAATAATTTTTGGTAAAGCTTCTCCCTCCAATTCAGAATAAAGACATGGTAAAATTAATTCCATTTTTCTTTGTTTGGAAAATTTTAGTAATTCATTTTCTATGACTGATGTGGACTTAGTTCCAAAGTCATGCAAAGTAGAGATTATTCCATTTTGTGAAAAGTCACCCATGGCGGTTTTTTTATCCTAATAACCCAATTTAAGTAGTGCCGTTTTGATCACATCAGCCCAGCCTTCAGGTGATGGCTTGTTTGAAAATATAAGATTATCAATGTTTATTTGATCTTGAATAAATTGATCATTGAATACTAAACAAGGTATGTCACAACTTTTTAACATATCTAAATCATTATAATTGTCGCCAACTGCAATGGTCTTAATTTTATCCTCAGTTTTTTTTAAAATTTTTATAACTCTATTCATGGATTTAACTTTATTAATATTATCACAAAGGTTTAAAACACGCCCACCTTCTTGAAGCGTTAATGAATTAGAATTTAAAATTTTTAATAATTTATTTTTCTCATTTTTGTCTCCTTTAAATAAAAAAGGTAAAGTATACTTTCTATTTAAAGCATCTTTGAGTTTCACATCCTTTTGTCCTAAAATATTTTCTTGCTCTTTTTTACTCATTTTTGAAATTTGAAAACATTTTTCTTTCAATTTTTCAGGAACTTTATTTTCAAAAATCTTAATTAGTTCTTCTTTCTCTCGGCTAAGGACAAGTTTATCTGGAAAATTAGAGGTTATTAAATTTAATCCATGAATAGATGATCCATTTTCTGATATAAAAGGTAGATTTACTCCGAGCTCTTCATTGAATTTTTTAATTTCTTTTTCTGTTTTGCTAGAATTTGGAATAATAATCACACCTTTATTTACAAGACTTTTTATATAATCTTTGATGCTATCAAATTCAAAAGTATCTCTGTGCAAAAGAGATCCATCTAAATCAGTAAAAATTACGATTGTAAGTTTTTTTTTCATTATTCATATTACTATAAATAATAGAAAATTTTTATCGAGTAAGAAGCAATGGTTTATTGTCTTTTTTTACTTTTTCTTTATTTTTTTGGTCACAATATTTCTTAAAAGTATAAGCTGTTGATACACCACCTATTAGTATAAATTTTAATACCTTTAATTTAATAAGTGTTTTAATCATGATTTAATATCAAATTTTTCTAATAAAAATTGGATTACTAAATTGTAGATAAATACAAAACAAAAAATATAAAATAGAAAAATTACTTCTTTAGAATTAAAGAGGTATCCAGTTGCGGTTAAAAGCACAATAAATAGGCTGATTGATAAAGCAAGCTTTGCCTGTGACTTTTTTTTTAAGTGAGATTTAACAATATTGCTTTTCATTGAATAATAATAACTATTAAAGATATATATTCATCATGAATTTTGTCCTACCTAGACATTTGAATTGTAATGTTTTAACATTTTTAACACTCATTTTTTGAATTTATTAAGGTATTAATGATTAATTGTGAAAAGTATTTATAAAATTCATTACATTGTATTTTTTTTAGCTTTATTTTTTTCTAAAGCTATTGCGGAGCCAACTCTTGTACGAAGTAAAGCAGTTGAAAATGTAAGTGGCTTCAACACACACGCATTAACTTTTAATAACGATGGAACCAAAATGTATACATCATCGATGAAAGCATCGCAAACAGGAGATAAGGTTTACGAGTATGATTTAACAACAGCTTACAATATTTCTACTGCAACCTTACGAACCAGTATAGATGTAGGTTCATATCCCGAACCAGGACTTTCAAACACTGGTAATCATGGAGCTATGCAAGTTGTATTTAATAATGATGGTACAAAAATGTTTATTGCTGATCATAATAAAACTATTATTGAATGGACGTTAACTACACCATATGACATTGATACTGCAAGTACTACTTTTGATTTAGGTCAAAGTTTTGATACAGGCGGTCAAGAAAAAAGACCGACCTCAGTTGCGTTTAATAATGATGGAACTAAAATGTATGTTGCTGGAAATGAAAAAAGTGATGCCAATCCTGGTGAAGTGAATGAATACACACTTGATACCCCATTTGTCATTACATCAGGAGTTACTCATATTAATACTGAAGACCTAAGTTCTGATCACAGTTATATAGACGGAATTGTCTTTAATTACGACGGCACTAAAATGTATACAACTGACGATGAAGATAATTTAATTAATCAATATAAACTAACAACAGCTTTTGATACCTCCACTCTATCACTTGAGGGAACTCTTGATTTATCTAACTACAGCGGCTTAGGAAATGCAAGAGAAACAGCATTTAATTCTGATGGAAGTAAAATGTTTGTAATTGATCAGGATGGAGAAGTTTATGAATTTGATTTAACTTGTAATTGGAGCATAATCGTTGGTGCTTGTGATGATCCAATAACTACTTCTGATGAGGGTAAAGATATTTTAAGCTCAATTGAGTCTCAAACTGCAACTGCTAAACAAATTGCTATTCAAGCAAGTACTCCAGTTCTTAACCGTATGTATTGGTTAAGAAGACATAGAACTAATGATCAATTAAGTAACCAAAATATTAGATTAAATTTTTCTAATTCAATGATGGCATCGCTTTCTAACATTATTCCTATATCAAATAAAACAAATGAAGTTCTAGATAAATTATCAGATGATTGGTCATTTTGGAGTGAGGGTAGTGTAAGTTTTGGTAGAACTGGAGACACATCTACTTCATCATCAAAGAAAATTAATACCAGAGGTATTACACTTGGCATGGATAAAAAGATAAGCGAAAATAGATTATACGGTTATGCTTTTAGATTAGGTAAAGACGATGTTGATGTCGGCACATCTGGGACTAGTTTAGATACTGACTCTTTTAGTGTATCTTATTATGGAACTTTTATTCATGATGATAAAAGATTTACAGAAGGCATCATTGGAATGAGCACTTTAAAAACTGATCATATTAGAAAAGGGGGAGGAAGCACAAGAACAGGAGAGAGAGATGGTGCACAAATATTTGGTTCACTTAACTACTTAACAACATATAAAAAAGAAAATTTTAATATTACTCCTAATTTCAGAATTGATTTAAGCTATACAGAATTGTCGACATATAGAGAAAAAGGTCCTTCAGCTTTAGTTTTTAAATCTCAAAAAATTGAAACTGGAATGATATCTGCTGGTTTTACCATAAGTGATATTTTAAATTTTGATACTTTTACTTTTAAACCAAATGGTGGATTAGAGCTTGGAGTAGATTTTAGTCCGTCTTCAGATGCAAAATATCGTTACCTATCGGAAACTACGGAATACACAAAATCTATCAGCCAAGACTCAAAAAATTTAAGAGCAAATATTGGATTTGATATATTAACAAATGATGGTTTTTCTGTAATGACTATTTATGAGAGAAATCAAAGTGATAATTCTCATAGTGATACTTTATATTTAGGATTTGGTTATATACCGACAGACAATATTGAATATGCTATGACTTTAGATAATGACAAAGCATCTTTGAGTTATAAGAGAGATTTAAATGGTTTCGATATCAGAATTAATTCTAATTATAGCTTGATGAGTCAAATACCTGAATATGGTGCAAACCTAGAAATTGTAAGTACATTTTAACAAACTAGGATCTGTCTAAGATCTAGATGGAATAAGATAAAAAAATTTACTACATTGTAATTTTTTTATCCACTATTTAAGTTACTATATAAGTATCAAAATATAAATTATGAAAATTGGTATCATTTTAGACTCAACAAAAGTTTCTTGGTATATTAATGATTTAGTTAAATGGATAAAAAAAGACCCAAATCTTAACTTAGAAGTATTGTTAATACAAAATGTTGATAATAAAAGAAAATCTATTTACAGCGGTGGATTATCCAAAATAGTTGACAGAATTTTATTTAAGATCGTAAATATCTTAGAAAAAAAATTGATTTCTAAAAAATATCCTCAGTATAAAAAACATTTCGGAAAATATGATTTAAAAAACTTAAATATAAAAGAACTAAATGTTGAATTTGAAAAATCAAATAATGATAGAAATTTTAATTATAGTGATAAAACCATAGACAAAATCAAAGCATTAAATTTAGATATAATTATAAGAGGTGGTTCTGGTATATTAAAAGGCAAAGTCCTAAACAGCTCAAAATTTGGTATAATTTCTTTTCATCATGGCGATAACTCAGTCAATCGAGGCGGCCCATCAGGTTTTTGGGAAGTTTATGAAAAAAATCCAAAAACAGGTTTTACTATACAAATTTTGACAGAAGAATTAGACGGTGGCAACGTTTTAAAAAGAGGTAACTTTAGAACCGAACAATTTTATCTTTTGAATCAAATCATATTAAAGGAGAGAAGTAATCATTATATGAAAAGTATTTTGAATGAAATTAGTCAAACAAACACACTTCCCCCATCAATGAAAAATTACCCTTATTTTAATAGGTTGTATAAATCTCCAAACTTTCGTGAGTCAACCAAGTATTTATTTACTTTATCTTTTGACAAAATAAAAAAATTTATTATAGATAAAATTTTTAATAAAGTTTGGCACATTGGTTTTCAAGATGAAACTTTCGATAAATTTAATTTCTACAAATCTAAAGTCATAGAAAATCCTAAAAATTCTTTTCTAGCAGACCCTTTTGTTGTTAAATATAAAAAAGAAAATTATGTATTTGTTGAAGAGTATAACTTTAAAAATAAAAAGGGTGTAATTTCTGTTTACAAAATTTCCAAAAATAATTCACAAAGAATAGGACTGGCGCTTGAAGAAAATTTTCATTTATCTTTTCCTTATATTTTTGAATATGAAAATAATTATTACATGTTACCAGAAACAAGTGATTTAAATGAAATAAGAATTTATAAGTGTGAGGAATTTCCTTTAAAATGGAAATATGAAAAAACAATAATGAAAAATAAGAAATCAACTGACTCAATCATATTTAACCTAAATAATTTTTGGTGGTTAATGACCACCTTTTCTAACACTGGTCATGGAAATGAAAGCGAATTACAAATTTTTTATTCAGAAAAGGGCCCATTAACTAATGAGTGGATTAGTTTCAAAAAGAATCCAGTAATAATTGATCCATCTTTAGGCCGAAATGGTGGAATATTGAGTTGTAATAAAAAACTATTTAGAGTAGCCCAATCTTTTGGTTTTAATACTTACGGAGAAAAAGTTAACATTCAAGAGATAAAAAAACTTGATCCAGATAATTTTATTGAGAATAATTATTGTATAGTAGAACCTAAATTTTCAAAAAACTTAATTGGAATACACCATCTTCACAGTAATAATGATTTTACTGTGTATGATTTTTGCAAACTTGAATTTAAATAATTTTACTTATTAAACTTGCTGAATTATAAATATTAGAATAAACACTCATGAAATTCATTAATGCCCTCGTGGTGAAATTGGTAGACACAAAGGACTTAAAATAGTTTGAGTTGAGGAATTTCAGAGTCTCTAATAGTCTCTAATGGTCTTTATCCCTTATAATCCCATAACTTTTTAAATCATTGGATTATTTTCATTGGAAAAACTTACTGATTAATTTTCAGATTCTCGGAACATTCTCGGATCTAGAGAGATAATTTGTTGCCAGGTGCTTCAATCCCGCAAGTTAATTAATCGCTGTTCCAAGTAAATAGATCAGCATCAAAAGGTATGTTTCTAAATTTAAGTAAGATTTTATATTTTTCTAATCTTTCTTCCTTCTTAAATTTTTTTAAGTAGTTGAGTATTTGATCATAAGTTAAACCCTTTAAGTATCTCTTTTTAACATCAACATACTCTTCATAATCCATACCACATATAGAGAATTTTTTTTTTGGATCTATATGTTCAGCATAACTAATTGTGTCTTCAGATTCGCTAAGGACATCATAAAAACTAGCGATTTGATTATCTTTTTCAAAGAGAATGTCTCTTCTGAAATCAAATAGTTCTTGTTGTTGCATATTTTGGAGTTATTAAAGTTTTTAAAATTAACTTTAACAATTTTAATATTAATTAATAAAAGTGTCAGAATTAAGGAGCGTTTTGTTACAAGGTTCCCTTAACCTTAACTTTAGAAATTTATAAACATATTCGCAGCGGCACCCGCATATATCCCAAGTATTATGATTAGTGGATAATACCAAGAAGGCTTCTTTTTATTTATGGTGTTTGGATCTTTCATAATCAATTATCTTATAATGCATTTACGATGACCATTCTAGAGAGATAAATAAAATAGAAAATTACACTTTGTTCTGTTATTATCATTTAAAAGCTTATGTGATTTTGCTTTTAGCTAATTTAATAAATGTAATAAATTTTTATGGTAGAAGTAGAAACAGTAGCAATTTTTAGGGACCTTCTAAGAAAAAATAAATTTTATAACAATAAAGTTATTGTTGAGGAGCAAATAAGCAATAATCCTAGAATTAAAAAATTACTTCAAAATGCCTCTAAATCTGGACCAGGGAGTGGTCGCCCAGAGTTTATAATTCAACATAAAGAACTCGATGATTTTTTGATTGTTGTAGAGTGCAAAGATGACATTAAAAAACATGAGAGCAAAAATAGAGATAAATTTAAGGATTATGCAGTTGATGGAGCACTTCTTTACTCACAATATTTATCGAAGGAATATGACGTTCTATCTATTGCAATTAGTGGAAATAAAAAAAATCTATTAAGAAAATCCTTTTTTTTACAATTAAAAGGAGAAGAATATAAAGATTTTGAATTAAAAGATTTAGTTCAAATTGAAGATTTAATTGAACTTTATTTAAAATCTAATGATAAAAAAAAAACTCAACATGAAAACATTCTTAAATTTTCAATTCATTTAAATACTTTTCTACATAAAAATAAAATTCAAGAAAAACAAAGGGCGCTGCTATTTAGTGGAATTCTTGTGGCATTAAAAAATAGACCTTTTTCAATATCCTATAAAAAACATAAAAACCCAAAAAGTTTAACCAATGCGTTGTTAGCGGCAATTTATGAGGAGTTTTCACAATCAGATGTTTTTGAAAATTATAAGGATGTAATTAAAAATAATTTTGCTTTTATAAAAACACACAAAACTTTAACCACAAGTAAAGATTTTTTAATAACGATGATAAGTGAGATAGATAAAAGTATTAATAAATTCAATAAAAGTATTGAGTATCATGATTTATTAGGAGAATTTTATATAAAATTTTTAAAATATGCTAATAGCGATAAAAGCTTAGGTATAGTTTTGACACCCCCGCATATAACAGAATTATTTTGTGAAATAGCTGAAATAAATAAAGACAGCATAGTATTCGATAATTGCTGTGGTACTGCAGGATTTTTAATTTCATCAATGAAAAAAATTTTAAAAAATGTGAAATCAGATAAAGAAATTTTAAAGATAAAGAACAATAATTTTATTGGGGTAGAATATATGGATGATATTTTTACACTATCCGCAAGTAATATGATTTTACATGGAGATGGAAAAAGCAGAATGTACAATGAAAATTGTTTTGATGAAAATTTGATAAATAAAATTAAAAAATTAAAACCAAATGTTGGTTTTTTAAACCCTCCCTATAAAGCAGATAAAGATGATACAGAGGAACTTGAATTTATATTGAATAACCTAGAAGTTTTGCAAAAGGGAGCAACCTGTGTTTCTATTATTCCTGTCAGTTGTGTTAATGAATTTTCAGGAAATAATCTGGCGTTAAAGGAAATTATACAAAAAAAACACACTGTATTAGGTGTGATGAGTGTTCCACCAGATCTATTCCATGATTCTAAAACCAATGTGGTAACTTGTTTACTTGTTATAAAAGCACATGAGCCTCATCCTGATAATTTCAAAACTTATCTTGGATATTGGAGAGAAGATTTGTTTGAAAAAAGAAAAAATTTAGGAAGGATAGATATTGGAGCCTGGGGTAAAGTAAGAAAAAATTGGCTAGACTCTTATTGGAATACAAAAAATACTGAAGGTATTGTCAAAATGAAAGATATAAAAAACATTGGTATTAATGGTTTTGGATTAAGAAGGGTCGTTAAACCAAATGAGGAATGGTGTATAGAGAATTATTTAGAGACTGATTATACAGATTTTGACATTTCAGAATTTGAAAAAACTTTAAAATCTTATATGGGATACAAATTAATTAATGACTAATATAGAGGATTTATTTCATTGTGTATATGGGTCAAATTTAGAATTTTACAAACTTGAGGAAAGTGAAAGTGGAATTCCATTTGTTGCAAGAACCTCAAGAAATAACGGTGTTATTACAAGAGTAAAGAAAATTCCAAACGAGAAGATTAATCCAGCACATACAATTTCTGTTTCATGTGGGGGCTCAGTAATGGAGTGTTTTTATCAAGATGAAGAATATTACAGTGGTAGAGATCTTTATTACTTAAAACCAAAAATAAAGCTCAATACTCAACAAATGATATTTTATGCTTCAGTGATTTCATCTAATAGATATAAATTTAGCTATGGCAGACAAGTGAATAAAACTTTGCCTTATATAAAAATACCCAAATTAAAAGATTTACCAAAAGAAATAAACTTTAATGAAAATAAAAAGTACGAATTTTTTAAAAAAGATGACTTTAAATTTAAAACTTTGAACACATCTGTTAAAAATGTCTATCTTGGAGATCTATTTGATCCATATAATGGAATTGCGTCATCAGAAGTAAAAAGATTAGATACTAAAATTAATGATAATTTTTTACCTTATATTAGACCCACAAAAGATCAAAGATATTCAATAGATGCATATGTTGATAAAAATTATATTCAAAATAAATATATCTTTCCCAAAAATACTTTATATGTTTCCACAGATGGTCAAGGAAGTCATTCATATGCATATTTATCAATTTTTGAATTTGTTCCTAATAGCAATGTTATTGTTTTGATTCCTAAAAGATCGATGACTATTATAGAAAAATTATTTTATGCATTTTCAATAACTAAATATAGATATAAATTTTCATACGGCAGAAAGCCAAAAGGGGAGCGGTTATCAAGTATTTTACTTCCAGAGTTTCCAAATATAGATCTACAAACAATCTCAAAAAAATATAATAACTACATTATTTAATAGGATATTATAGGATAACTCGGAACAAACTCGGAAACAGAGAGATAAAATAAAAAAAATTTACTTATTCATCTTGTTCAATTATAAATATTGGCATAAACACTCATGAAATTCATTAATGCCCTCGTGGTGAAATTGGTAGACACAAAGGACTTAAAATCCTTGCCGCTTGCGGAGTGCCAGTTCGAGTCTGGCCGAGGGCACCATTAGTGTTTAAAACTATTTTGGCAATATTTCTTGTTTTCACTTTAGCAGCAAATGCTAAAGAACTTGAGAGGTTAATCTGCACTCCAGTGACAATGAATTTTCCAAATGGAGAATTACAAAAGCCTGATAAAAAATTTCCATGGTCTTTTTTTAAAAAAGATAATGATGATGGTAGTCATCTATGGTGTATTGGCTCATCACCTACTTGTAGTGAAAAAGTATTTGATTTTAACGAAAATATAAAAATTATTAATGATAAAGTTTGGAAGTTGGATAATGCTGGTAAAGTAATTGGAACCAAACCAAGAATGTTTTCTGAGACTTTTTATATAAATAGATTTAGTGGAAAATTTGAAGCTGAAGTAATCAATATTAATAATAAAAATCCTTATGAATTTATGATGACCTTTAATGGAAAGTGTGAAATCTTTAAAAAGAAAAAATTTTAATAGCTAAATGATAAATAGTTTTGAATTGGTAGACGTCAAGGACTTACGGTCTACCTACAAATATGTTAAAAAATCCTTTAAATTTTTAAAAAGAATGTGCATTAATTGTGCATTAGTGTGCATTGAAAAAAAACAGAAAATTAAACGGCTTGATATGATTGGCATAATGACTTTGGAAGTAGACTTAAAATCCTTGCCGCTTGCGGAGTGCCAGTTCGAGTCTGGC
>CACCJO010000008.1 GCA_902546375.1 uncultured Pelagibacteraceae bacterium | reverse complement strand
GTATAATTAAAAAAATCGTCAAAAGGCCCAAAGGTATTAATATTTTTATAAAAAGCAATCTTAGAGTATCTAAAAAAGATATTGGATTATCGGTAGCCTGTGATGGTGTATGTTTAACATTAATTTCTTATAAATCACAATTGATGGAGTTTTATCTTTCAAAAGAAACGATAATCCGATCTAAATTTAAATATATAAAGAATGAAGATATAATTAATTTAGAGCTACCACTAAAGTATGGAACAAAAATTTCAGGACATATTTGCCAAGGTCATGTTGATACAGTTGCGAAAGTTTTAAGTATAAAAAAAATTGATAAATCATTTATTTTTGACTTTGAGATACCCAAAAAAGAAAGAAAACATCTTATTGAAAAGGCTTCAATTTGTATAAATGGAATATCACTTACAATTTCAAAAGTAACTAAAAAAGGTTTTCAAATTTGGATAATTCCACATACCTATAAAGAAACTAACTTATCAAAACTCAACAAATATGATTTAGTAAATATTGAGATAGATATCTTGTCTAAATACGTTAGAAATTATTTTTATGAAAAAAAATAATTTTGCACCTATAGAAACAATAATAAGTGTCGCTAAAAAAGGAGGCATGTTCATATTAGTTGATGATGAAAAAAGAGAAAATGAGGGTGATTTAGTGATTTCATCATCAGACTCAACAGCAAAAAATATCAATTTCATGGCAAAACATGGTCGTGGTTTAATTTGTTTAGCACTGGACAGTTTACAAGCTAAAAGATTAAATTTATCTTTAATGTCTCCTGTAAATCAATCGAGAAATAAAACAGCTTTTACAATTTCAATAGAAGCAAAGAAGGGGATTACAACAGGTATATCTGCAAAAGATAGAGCTAAAACAATTAAGATCGCATCAAAAAAAAATGTTAGTAAAAAGGATATAGTATCTCCTGGTCACATTTTTCCAATTATTGCTAAAGATGGTGGGGTTCTTGTAAGAGCAGGTCATACAGAAGCCTCTGTTGACATATCAAAACTCGCAAAAAAAAATAATTCAGCAGTCATTTGTGAAATTATGAACGAAAATGGCACAATGGCTAAAGGCCAAGATCTATTTGATTTCGCAGAAAAGCATAAGCTTAAAATTGGAAAAATAGAAGATTTAATAGCTTATAGGTTAAAAAAAGAAAAACTAATAAGATTAAAAAAGCAAAGTCAAATTAGTGTCAAAAACCAAAAATATAAAATTAGAATTTATGAAAATTTATTAGATGGTGCAGAACACTTTGCTCTTGTAAAGGGTAAAATCAAAAGGGGTATCACTCCAAGAGTAAGAGTAATTTCATCAAATATTGTTCAAAATTATCTTATAAACCAAAAGTTGCCAAATTCATTTAATAAAACTCTAAATTATTTTAAAAAATACCAAAATTGTGTTTTAGTATTTATAAAAGACTCAAATTTAAGTTCGGTAACCCAGACATTAAAAAAATATAAGAACAAAGAATTTATCAAAAAGGGAAATGATAAATCAATTAAAAATTATGGAATTGGAGCTCAAATAATCAAAGATCTAAAAATTAAAAATATGATATTAATAACTAGATCTTTAAAAAAAGTTATTGGACTTGATGGGTATGGAATTAAAATTAAGAAACAGGAATTGATATAATGAATAAAAAAATTCTAATTGTTTTAGCTAATTATTATAAAGATATAAGTGATGGTTTACTTAAAAGTGCTTTGAGAAATATACCCAGATCAAACCGTGTAAAGATTATTAGGGTTCCAGGTGTTTTTGAAATCCCGATTACAATATCAAAAAATTCAAAAAAATTTGATGCATTTTTGGCTTTAGGCTGTGTAATAAAAGGTCAAACACCTCATTTTGATTTTATTTCGCAAGCATCCACTAATGCAATAATGGATATATCTGTAAGTCAAAAAAAACCAGTTGGTAATGGTATAATTACTTGTTTAAACATGAAACAAGCAAAAGCTAGAAAAAGCAAAGGTGCTGAAGCTGCAAACGCTGTGTTTTCAGTATTATCACAAAAATGAAGAATTACTTTAAGCCTAAAAATAATCCTAGAGTAATCATTATTCAAAAACTTTATGGGAAATTTTATAATGAAGATAATGATTTAGATTTTCCTAAACATAGGTTTAAAAAATTTATTAAAGATATTGTTTTGGGCACTATTGAAAGAAATGATCTTATTTTGGATGAGTTGAATAACAAACTTGGGGATCAGTTTATTTTTAAGAAGTTAGATAAAATTTTTCAAACTATTCTTAAAGCCGCAACTTATGAATTTATGTATAAACCAAATTTATCAATAAATATTATTATTAAAGAATATCTGAATTCATCTAATTTTTTTCTCGAGGACTCTCAAACAAAATATCTTAATGCTCTATTGGATGATTTAGGAAAAAAATTGAGATCTAAAAATGGAAGAATTTGAATTAGTAAATAATTTTTTTTCTAAGTTATCTAAGCATAACGAATCTGCCCTTGGTTTAAATGATGACGTTTTTTTTGATAAGTCAAAAAAAACAGTTATTTCTGTTGATACTTACAATATAAATACTCATTTCGTAGATTTTGAATTTCCTGATCTTGTAATTAAAAAAATCCTGAGATCATCAATATCAGATTTGATTTGCAAGGGTGTTAAACCAAAATTTTACTTTATTTCTGGATCTGGTAATAAAAAACACTTTTCAAAAAAAAATTTATTAAAAATTTTAAAATCACTTAAAAAAGAACAAAAGAAATATGATATTAGTTTGTGTGGAGGAGATACAACTTTTTCAAATAAATTAAGTTTTACAATAATTTCATTAGGTTATTCAAAAAGTATAGTTTATAGGAATAAATCTCAATTAAACGACGATATTTATGTAACTGGAAATTTAGGAGATAGTTTTATTGGTCTTCAAATACTTAAAGGTAAAATCCAAGTAAATAAAAAAATATCTAAATATTTTATTAAAAAATATTATGAACCCGATCTTCAATTAAAGTTCATAAATAGTTTGTTAAAACTAGCAAATACTTCAATTGATATTTCAGATGGATTAATTGATGATTTAAAAAAAATGATTAATAGACAAAGTGTCTCCTTTCATATTTTTGAAAAAAAAATACCTGTATCAAACACCTTAAGTCAATTGATTGAGATTAAAAAATTGAGAAAAATTGATATTACATCTAGAGGTGATGACTACCAGATACTTTTTACAGCTAATCCAATTAAATCAAGAATCATAAAAAGAATATCTAATAATACAGGTATAAAGATTACTAAAATTGGTAAGATTATATCTGGTAAAAATAAATCTAAGATTATAAATATAAAAAATAAGCAAATTGAGGCTAAAAATAAAGGTTATATTCACCAATTCTGAAAGTTAATCGTTGTCTTTTTCATTCTTTTTTGTATTGTCCGGCTTAAAAATTTAACAACCAATAACTTAGGGTTTATATGAACACAACAGCAGAAACTATTTTAGTATACACAATTATAGCAGGTTTATTATCTATCGTTTATGGATATTTAACTGGAAAGAATATTCTTAATTCAAGTGCAGGAAATTCAAAAATGCAAGACATCGCTTCAGCCATTCAAATTGGAGCAAAAGCATATCTAGCAAGACAATATAAAACTATAGCTATTGTTGGTGTTGTTGTTTTGGTAATTGTTAGTATTGCCTTTAGTCCTCTTGTTGGTCTTGGCTATTTAATTGGCGCCGCTTTATCAGGGATTGCTGGTTATGTTGGTATGCTGGTTTCAGTAGAAGCCAATGTCAGAACTGCAGAGGCATCAAGAAAAGGTTTAGCAGAGGGTCTCTCTGTTGCATTCAAATCTGGTGCTGTCACAGGAATGTTAGTTGCAGGTTTAGCTTTATTAGCAATAGCAGTTTATTATTTTTTATTACTAAAATTTGAAGTTGATGAGAGAGAGATTGTAAATGCACTTGTTGCATTAGGATTTGGTGCATCCTTAATTTCAATTTTTGCAAGATTAGGCGGTGGAATTTTTACAAAAGGTGCTGATGTTGGTGCAGATTTAGTTGGTAAAGTAGAGGCAGGAATACCAGAGGATGATCCAAGGAATCCTGCTGTTATTGCAGATAATGTTGGTGATAATGTTGGAGATTGTGCTGGTATGGCTGCAGATTTATTTGAAACTTACGCTGTTACTATTGTTGCTACAATGGTTCTCTCATCCATTTTTTTCATGGGAGATTTAAATATGATGGTTTACCCTTTGACAATTGGTGCTGCATGTTTGATCACATCTATTATTGGAACTTTTTTTGTAAAACTAGGAAAAAATAATAACGTAATGAATGCTCTATATAAGGGTTTTATAGTATCTGCTATAGCTTCATTATTAATTCTTTGGCCAGTAACTGATTATGTGATTGGTTTTTCTAATGAATATACAATAAATGACAAAACCTTTAATGGTAAGGATTTATATTATTGTGGTGTGATTGGTCTTATAATTACAGGTTTACTAATATGGATCACTGAATATTATACTGGAACAGGATATAGACCCGTCAAATCAGTGGCATTATCATCTACAACAGGACATGGTACTAATGTAATTCAAGGATTAGCTGTATCTATGGAGGCGACTGCGATACCTGCTTTGATTATAGTTGCAGGAATTTTAATTACTAATTCAGTTGCTGGACTTTTTGGAATTGCTATTGCTGTTACAACAATGTTGGCATTAGCTGGAATGGTTGTAGCGTTAGATGCATATGGACCAGTAACAGATAATGCAGGTGGTATCGCTGAAATGTCAAATCTTGACAAGAAGGTTAGAAAAACTACTGATGCATTGGATGCAGTTGGAAATACTACAAAGGCTGTAACTAAAGGTTATGCTATCGGTTCTGCAGGTTTAGGTGCTCTAGTTTTATTTGCAGCTTATACAGAGGACATAAAACATTTTTCGAAAGAGGCAGGATCTGCATTAGAAGGTATTGTGGTTACTTTTGATTTATCAAACCCTTATGTTGTTGTTGGATTATTAATTGGTGGTATGTTACCATACTTATTCGGATCAATGGGAATGCAGGCTGTGGGTAGAGCGGGTGGCGCTGTAGTTGTTGAAGTGAGAAGACAATTTAAAAAATACCCAGGTATAATGAAAAGAAAACAAAAACCCGACTATGCTAAATTAGTAGATTTATTAACAGTCGCTGCAATAAAAGAAATGATTATACCATCATTATTGCCAGTTCTTTCACCAGTGGTATTGTATTTTATAATTCTTTCTATTGGGGGACAAGTTGCTGCTCTTGCAGCAGTTGGTGCAATGTTACTTGGTGTAATCATAACCGGACTTTTTGTTGCAGTTTCTATGACCGCAGGTGGTGGTGCATGGGATAATGCAAAAAAATATATTGAGGATGGTAATCATGGAGGCAAAGGATCAGAAGCTCATAAAGCTGCAGTTACCGGTGATACGGTTGGAGATCCTTATAAAGATACTGCTGGACCAGCTGTAAATCCGATGATTAAGATAACAAATATTGTTGCACTATTATTGTTAGCTGTAATTGCTGGTTAGATTACCGGCCTAATGTTCCTCTTTTTTTACCAAGAGGATCATCAATTTTAGTAATCACACCAGATAATGCTCTAGACACAAAAGACTCTTGGTCAGCAATTGTCTTAGTTGTTTTATTTGTAAATTTAAGTTTATTAAGATCATCTTGATCCAAAAATTCTTTATTAATTAACATTCCTCTATTATCTATTTCTAATAATAAAACATTATTTGCAATTAATTTTTTCTTTCCAAGTTTTAATAATTTTGAATTAGAGGTTTTTCTTTCTAGATATATTAAAATATCTTCATCAAAATAACTTGTTGATGATGGTGGACCTAATAAACTTTTTATTTGGTTTATATTAGTTTGGTTTATTAATAATTCTTGACTTTTAGCTTCTAGATTATGAATACCGTGATGATTGACAACTTTATTTAATTTACAACTAGTTAAGAAAATTGCTAAAATAATTATAAAGATTTTCATGTGATGAATTATATACATTTTTATAACAAATTAATTAAATTAACTACAAATAAAACACTTTATAAAAGCCTTGGTAAACAAGATAGTTTTAATGATAGGTTACTAGTTTTTTTATTCCATTTTGCCTTTTTTTTAAAAGTGTTCAAATCTGAAGAAAATGAAAAAAAATTACAAGAAATATATGATTTTAATTTCAGACAGCTAGAATTAAGTATAAGAGAAATTGGATATGGTGATCAATCTATTAATAAAAAAATGAAAGATTATATTAATGTTTTTCATGCTATTGTTTCTGATATTCATTTCTGGGATGATTTAGAGGATATCAAAAAGAGAGAAATTATATCTAAATTTTTGGAAAATTTTAAAAATATTGAAGAATTGGCAGATTATTTCAATAATTACTATTTAAATTTATCAAAAAATACTTTGAATTCTTATTTAAAAAGTGTAATTAACCAATAATTATGGCAGTTCCAAAACGTAAACAAACTCCTTCAAGGACTGGAATGAGAAGAGCTAAAAATATGAAATTTTCGGCTAAGAATGTTGTTGAAGATAAAAAATCAGGTGAATATAGATTATCTCACCATTTAGATTTAAAAACTGGTATGTATAAAGGCCGTCAAGTTATAGACCCCAAAGATTAAATAATTTAATATTAAGTAATGGCTGATTTGATAAAAATTGCAGTTGATGCAATGGGTGGAGATAATTCACCTAAAAAAGTTATTGATGGCATTATTCACAATCACAAAAACAATAAAAGAAATTTTTTCAAAATTTTTGGTGATAAAAATAAGATATTTTCATTAATTAAAGATGAAATTGACAATCAATATTATGAGATAATTCATACCGAGAATTTTGTACTGAGTACAGATAGTCCTTTAGAGGCAGCAAAAAAAGGCAAAGATACAAGTATGTGGTTAGCAATAGAAAGTGTTAAAAAAAATGAGGCAGATATTGTGATTTCTGCAGGTAATACTGGAGCTTTATTGGTAATTGCAAAATTAAATCTCAAGATGATCCAGGATATTGATAAACCTGCATTATCAGCTTTATGGCCAAACAAAAATGGGATGAGTGTTGTATTAGATTTAGGTGCAAATATTGAATGTAGTTCCAAAAATTTATTTGATTTTTCAATTATGGGTGCATCCCTTTACACATCTTTATACCCAGATAAAAAACCCAATATTGGTTTATTAAATATAGGCTCAGAGGAACTTAAAGGAAATGAAACTATCAAAGAAACATTTAAAATATTAAGTAACAAAAAATCAGAGAATTATGATTTTGCTGGATATATTGAAGGTAATCAAATTATGGATGGTAAAATAAATGTGATAATTTCAGACGGATTTACTGGAAACATAGCTCTAAAAACAGCAGAGGGAACTGCAAATTTCATTGTTAAAGAATTAAAAAAAGCAATGACTGGTTCACTTTTAGGAAAAATTTCTTCGATATTAAATTATTATAATTTGAAAAAATTTAAAAACCGACTAGATCCAAGACTATATAACGGTGCAATTTTTTTAGGTTTAGACTCACCGGTAGTTAAAAGTCATGGTGGCACAGACTTTAAAGGCTTTTCAAACTCTTTAGATGTTTGTAATAAAATCGTTAAAGGAAATTTAATAGAAAAAATAAAGTTTAATATTTAAAAATGAGAATAAATTTAACTAAAAAAGACCTAATCAACCAAATTTATATGCAGTTGGGTTTTTCAAAACTAGTATCTGAAAATATGATTAATGATTTTCTGTCAACAGTAATACTTAACTTGAAAGAAGAAAAAAAACTCAAATTATCAGGATTTGGAACTTTTTCCATAAGAAGAAAAAGATCAAGAGTTGGTAGAAATCCTAAAACTAGAGAACCTAAAATTATTTCAAGTAGAGATGTTGTCTTATTCAAACCTTCAAAAGAATTTAAGGAGTTTATTAACAATAAAAATGACTAATAAATCTGAGAATGCTTACAAAACAATAGGAGAAGTAGCTGAAATTTTAGAGTTAAAGTCAAAAAATAAAGGAGTTTTTTCTACACACACTATTCGATTTTGGGAAACACAGTTCAAGCAAGTTAAACCAAAATTATTAAACTCTAATAGAAGATATTATGATCAAAAGACTATAGATATTTTAAAAAAAATAAAATTTCTTCTTAAAGACCAAGGCATGACTATTAATGGAGTTAGAAAAATCCTAGATAATTCAAATAATAATGATACTTTAAATCTTGACGAAATTTCAAATAATTCTATAAGGACTAACAATTTTAAAAATAAAGTTTTAAAAATTTCTAAAATTGTTAAAAATTTAAAAAATTATAAATAATGGCAAAAAAAACACACGTAAAAGTTAGGTTGGTTCCTGAAAATAAACCAGACAGCCCATTTTTTTATTATGTAAAAAAACCAGCGGGTGGTGAAAAAGCAAAAGTTAAACTCTCAGCTCGTAAATATAACCCGAGCACTAGAAAGCACGAAGTTTTTGTTGAAAAAAAACTGCCCCCTCACAGTAAGTAGTTATTTTTTTTTAAAATTTCTTTTTTCGTAATCAATGTAAGACCATATCATATTTTTCCAGATACGATTGGTAATTTTAGGATCTATTTTATTTGCAAGAGATTTTTTTTTTACATTTTTTAAAATTATTTTGATTCTTTTGTTATCGATTATTTCTTTTTTTTTATCCTTAAGTTTTAAAACTTGATTTACAAGATTAGTTCTTTGTTTTATTAGTTTAATTAATGAATTATCTAATTTATCTAGCATTAATCTTATCTTATTAAGTTTTTTTCTTTTTAAAGGCGACATTTATATATTTGGATAATAGGAAAATTATTATATTTATCCCCACATGTATACAACAAATACAGAAATTAATAATCAGCTATCAATTTGGTTAATTGTTATGTTTTGGATTATATCTTTTATGATAATAGTTGGTGGTTTAACAAGACTTACTGATTCAGGTCTCTCAATAACAGAGTGGGAATTATTTTCTGGATTTTTTCCACCTCTTAATCAGAACGATTGGATTGTTTATTTTAATCTTTATAAACAAATTCCTGAATTTAAATTACAAAACTATAATATGACTTTAAGTGAATTTAAGGTTATCTTTTGGTGGGAATGGGCACATAGATTTCTTGGAAGATTAATTGGTCTTGGATATTTAATACCACTAATTTATTTTTCTTTTAAAATAAAGATCACTAAATTATTAAATCTATATTTCATTTTTTTTCTCATATGTTTTCAGGGTTTCATCGGTTGGTATATGGTTAGTAGTGGATTAGTTGATAGAGTGGATGTAAGTCACTTTAGATTATCCTTACATTTATTTGTGGCTTTTTTGATTTTATCTTTAATTTATTGGAATTATTTAAAAATTAACATATCAAGAAAAATAACAAATAAACTAAACGTATTCATTCCTTTGTTCTTTTTAATTTTAGTTTTTTTACAAATTTCGATTGGTGCTTTTGTTTCCGGTATGGATGCTGGCAAAATCTATAATTCATGGCCACTGATGGGTGATACTTATTTTCCTAATGATAATAATATCAATAATCTATTTGAATTTGCAGCTCTAAGTGATCCTTCATTAGTGCAATTTATACATCGTAATTTAGCTTATTTAATTGGAATTTTTTACATTTTAATTTTCTACAAGATTTATAGGAACAAGATGTATGATTTATATAAACCTATTAATTATTTGGGAATATTTATAATTCTTCAAATTATATTAGGTATTTTCACAGTATTATACGGTGCACAGATTTACGTTGCATCTATGCACCAAATAAGTTCAATTTTCTTGGTTAGCTCAAGTATTTATTTTTTTTATTTAAATACAAAATTTAACTAACTGCTTTCAAGCTTCCTTTCGATGATTTATTCAAAGCTTGATCTAAATCATCAATGATATCATCAATGTGCTCAATACCTATACAAAGTCTAACATAACTTTGGGTTACACCTGATGCAGCTAACTCTTTTTCATTTAATTGACTATGAGTAGTACTAGCAGGATGTATGGCTAAACTTCTTGCATCACCAATGTTTGCTACATGATAGAACATTTTCAAAGATTCAATAAATTTTTTTCCAGCCTCAATACCACCTTTAAGTTCAATACCAACCATAGGTCCATTTCCACCCTTAAGATATTGTTTAGCTCTATCAGCTATTTTCTTCTCATGTTCAGTGGAATATATAACCTTAGTAACATCTTTATGTTTTTTTAAAAAATTAACTACTTTTTTAGCATTTTCACAATGTTGCTTCATTCTTAGAGCTACGGTTTCTAATCCCTGAATTATTGCAAAAGCATTATCTGGTGCTAAAGCTGAACCTAAATCTCTAAGCAAACAAACTCTTGCTCTGACTGCAAAAGGCACATTAGCTCCGGTTAATTCTGGTACAGCTTTCCCCCAAACAACACCTCCATAACTTGCATCAGGCTCATTGAATAAAGGTTGTCTTTTAGGATCTGCGGTCCAGTCAAAGTTACCACTATCAACTATGCTTCCAGCAACAGCAGTTCCATGTCCACCAATATATTTTGTTAATGAATGTATAACGACGGCCGCTCCATGTTCTATTGGTTTACATATTATTGGCGCAGCAGTATTATCCATTATTAATGGAATATTATATTTTCTTCCAATATCAGAAACTTCTTTGATAGGGAACACTCTCAAATATGGATTAGGTAATGTCTCACCATAAAAAGCTCTAGTCCTATCATCTATTGCCTTCTCAAAGTTTTTAGGATCACTTGGATCAGCATATCTAATTTCAATCCCAAGTTTACTTAACGTATGTGTAAATAATGAAACTGTTCCGCCGTAAAGATCCGTAGAACTAACAATATTATCACCTGATTGAGCAACATTTAGAACTGCAAAACTCGAAGCTGTTTGCCCTGATGAAACCGTTACACAAGATAATCCACCTTCTAATGCTGCAATTCTTTTCTCTAAAACATCATTAGTTGGATTCATAATCCTAGTGTAGATATTTCCAAATTCCTTTAATGCGAATAAATTTGCTGCATGTTCAGTACTTTGAAATTGATATGACGTTGTTCTATATATTGGTACAGCAACAGCATTAGTTGCTGGGTCACTTCTGTAATCACCACCATGTATGGCAATGGTTTCAGGATTATTTCTTTTTTTACTCATTTTACTCCTTTTTTAGTGCTTTAGCTTCATGCTAGGCGCACAATATAGTTCAAATGCCTACCGAGTTTGTATGATGATTTCCTCTTTAGCTGTAAGCCCGCAATAGGAACAAATCGGCATTATTAATATAACAAAAAAAAGCCTTAAAACAATAAAAATATCAATTTGACTTTGATCTTATTAATAGTATTAATCCACGCACAATGACAAAATTCCTTAAAAAAGATCAATTATCATCTAATTGGTATGAAATAGACGCTAAAAATGCTGTAGTAGGCAGACTAGCAACCATCATATCAAAAATTATTAGAGGTAAAAACAAAACAACTTTCACTCCACATATGGATGATGGAGATTTTGTAGTTGTTAAAAATATCGAACAAATCAAATTCACTGGAAATAAATTTCAAAATAAAAAATACTTCAGACATACAGGTCATCCTGGTGGAATAAAAGAAACTACACCAGAAAATCTTGCTAAAAAAAAACCAGGCGAAGCTCTAAAACTTGCAGTAAAAAGAATGCTTCCAGGGGGAGTGTTGGGAAAAAAACAACTTACTAAATTGAAAATATATGTTGGAAATGATCATCCTCATACAGCTCAAAATCCTAAAGTAATACAATTGGATAAATTAAACTCTAAAAACATAGTACGAAATTAAAATGGAAAATACTCAAACATCAGCTAAAGCCCCTAAAATAAAGCTGGACTTCAAAGATAGTAAGTACGCAACTGGAAGAAGAAAAACTTCAATAGCTAAAGTTTGGTTAAAAAAAGGCTCAGGTAAAATTTACGTAAATGGTAAACTTTTTAGTGATTATTTTTCAAGTGATAATCATAAAATGCAAATAGTTAGACCTTTTGAACTTATAAATCAAGCAACAGAATATGATGTAAAGTGCAGTGTAAAAGGTGGAGGACCAACAGGACAAGCAGGGGCAATGGTTCACGGCATTTCTAAAGCTTTAGTTTTATTTGATGAAAAACTGAAATCTACACTTAAAACCGAAAAATTGACCACCCGAGACTCCAGATCGGTTGAAAGAAAAAAACCTGGACGTAAAAAAGCTAGAAGAAGCTTTCAATTTTCTAAAAGATAATTCTTTTTTAACTTTTAACTGTTATAATATAAAATGCCTAAGCTTAATGTACTAATTGCTGGATCTACTGGTTATATCGGTATTCAATTAATTAAATTATTAATTAAACACAAGAATATTAATATAAAGTATCTATGTGGAAATTCCTCTGTTGGAAAGAATATTTCATCTTATGATAATTCATTTAGGTCAAAAAAGTTACCAAAAATTACAAAATATAATAAAAAAAATTTAAGTAATGTTGATATTATATTTACTGCTCTACCAAATGGAGAAGCTCAAGAAATCTCAAAAGATTTATTAAAGAAAAATACTTTAATTGATTTAGCTGCAGATTTTAGATTAAAAAAAGATTCTGAATATTTAAAGTGGTATAAACAAAAACATAAAGCCTTAAATAATATAAAAAATAGTATTTATGCTTTACCTGAAATAACAGGGGAAATAGTTAAAAAATTCAGTATTATCGGATGTCCTGGCTGCTATCCAACTTCGATACTTTTACCACTTATACCATTAGTTAAAAGAAAATCTGTTAACTTAAAAAGTATAATTATAGATTCAAAATCTGGATATTCTGGAGCGGGAAGAGGTGTACATAAAAAATTTAAAAACAAGAATTTATACGAGTCTCTTAGTGCGTATGGTGTAGGGTTTCATAGACATAATTCTGAAATTCAACAAGAATTAAAAAATTATACTTCTTCAAAAATTAATTTTACATTTACACCCCATATTATTCCAATGTTTAGAGGAATTTTGAGTACTATTTATTTGGATTTAAAACCAGGCATTACTCTAAATAAAGTACAAAATATTTTGAAAAAATTTCATAAAAAGAATAAATTTGTAAAAGTAAAGAGTGTTAACTCTTTTCTTAGCACAAATGACGTTATGAATACTAATTATTGCTTTATTTCTGTCTGCAAAACTAAATTTAAAGATAAGATAATAATTTTATCGGCCATTGACAATCTTATTAAAGGAGGAGCAGGTCAAGCGGTTCAAAATATGAATTTGAAATTTGGTTATAAAATTAGTGAGGGATTATTATGAAAAAATTACCATTATTGATTTTATTACTAGTTATTTCTTGTGCTCCTGTTCAAACTAAGAAAAAGATAAATTTTTCAAAAGATCTAAATTTTGAAGAATTTAAATCAAATTTAAAAGTTTACGTAGATAACAGTGATTATCCAAATATAGATGAATAAAATAGTTAACATTGCAATTGTTGGTTTGGGTCAAGTAGGCATTTATCTTTACAACGAATTAAGGTTAAAAAAAAATGAAATAGAAATAAAAACAGGAAAAAAGATAAATATCGTTGCAATTTCTGCAAAAAATAAAAATAAAAAAAGAAAGTACAATATTAATAAGAAAATCTTCTATACTAATCCTCTCAAAATTTTAAAAGAAAAAAAGATAGATATTTTATTTGAGTCTATTGGCCAATCTGATGGAATTTCAAAAAAAATTGTTGTGTTGGCGTTAAAGAATAAGATTAATGTTATTACACCAAATAAAGCTTTAATTTCAAAACACGGTAATGAATTAGCTAAATTAGCAGAGAAGAATAATGTAAATTTAGAATTTGAAGCCTCTGTTGCTGGAGGAATTCCAATACTTAGAACAATTAAAGAGGGTTTGGCTACAAACAAAATAAAAAAAGTTTACGGAATTTTAAATGGAACAACTAATTATATTCTAACTGAGATGGAAAATTCAAATGAGACTTTTGATAAAGTCTTAAAAAAAGCTCAAGAACTTGGATATGCTGAACCAGGTAATCCTAAATTAGATTTGAATGGGTTTGATGCTTTTGCAAAAGTTAGGATTTTATCAGCTCTTGCATTCAATAATCAAATTTCCCATCACAAATGTATTATGGAAGGTATAGAAAATATTGATTTAAAAGATATCAAAATTGCAAATCAATTAAATCTTAGAATTAAGTTACTCGGTATATGTGAAATGATAAATAATCGTTTATTTGAAACTGTTCATCCGTGTTTAGTTGGTAAAGACACATACATAGGTAATGTAAATGGTGTTATGAACGCTGTTATTACGGAGGGAAAGCCTGTTGGTGAGAGCATACTTCAAGGGGAGGGTGCAGGACCAGGACCTACTTCATCATCTTTATTATCTGATTTATTGTCTATTCTTAGAGGAAATATAAAATATCCTTTTGGAATTTCCTCAAACAAAAGAAAAGCTGTAAAGGCTTTTAATAATGATGACTACTCAAATTCTTTATACTTAAGATTTGAAGTAAAAGATAAGCAAGGTGTCCTCTCTTCTATAACTAATCGACTGGCTAAATATAAAATATCTGTAAAAAGAATAATACAAACACCTGATAAAAAAAAAAATTCAGCTACTATTGTCATAATTACTCATAAAACCTCAGAAAAAAATGCTAGAAATTGTTTATCAATATTTAGAAAGAATAGAAATATTTTAAGATTTCCAACATTAATTAGACTATATAATTAATGGAAATTTATATTAAAATTTTTGAAGTTATTTTTCCTGTTTTTTTTATTATTGGCGTTGGTTATTATCTTGGTAAGAAAAACCCTAAATTCGATACTAATTTTATAACAAATTTTGCTGGCAACATTGGTACACCAGCAATGATTTTTTATACAGTAACAACAACTGGAATTACTTTAGATATTTTTATTCATTATTTTATTTATGCTATAATAATGATTGCTGGTTTTGCAATTATTGGACTTTTGCTTCTTTTTTTTCTCAAAAAGGATTTAAGTATGGAGCTTCCTCCATTAATTCTACCAAATACCGGTAATATGGGTGTTCCAATTTGCCTTTTTGCATATGGCACTCAAGGTCTTGGTGTTGCTTCTGCTATAGCTTCTGTCATAATTTTGTTCCATTTTACGCTAGGTGTTTTTTTAGCAAAAAAAACCTTTTCTTTTGATATTTTAATTAAAAGTCCACCTGTGTATGCTATTATTATATCTGTTTTTTTTTTATATTTTGAAATTGACACACCTTTATTTCTTGAGAACACAACATTCCTTTTAACATACGCAACAATTTTCTTAGTTTTAATGTCATTAGGCATTGCTCTTACTAAATTTAGATTTTCATTGAAAAACTCAATTATTTTATCCTTATGTAGGGTAATAATAGGACCCTTAATAGCATTTGCTGTGATTTATAATTTTGATTTGTCTGGATTGGCTGCAGGTGTTTTACTTATTCAAAGCGCAATGCCCAGCGCAATATTGAATTATCTAGTTGGCAGCATGTATTCACCAAAAAAAATTGTTGATAGTGTTGCTAGTACAATAGTTGTTTCAACCTTAATGTCCTTTATAACTATTCCAATTGTTGTATTCTTTGCTTTAAAATACTTTAATTAATCTATATCCTTTAAGTTCATGAAGGCTATAACTTTCAATCTTTTAGCGTGGGTAATGCTTCCAATTATGGATGGATTTGCTAAGTATTTAAGTGCAGACCTTCCTGTTTTACAAATTACATGGGCAAGGTATTTTTTTACAGTTGCTTTTACTCTTCCAATTATGTTTTTCTTTTTTAGAGAAAATCTGGTTTGGACAGATAAACCAAAATTACAATTTATAAGAGGTATAATTCTTTTAACAGCTAATATCTGTTTTTTTTATGCAATCTCAGTGATTTCATTAGCAAAAGCATTAACTTTAGCTTTTGTTGCACCTTTGATTGTTACTGCTTTTTCTCCAATTTTTTTAGGAGAAAAGGTTGGTTTTAGAAGATGGTCTGCTGTAATTATTGGATTTATAGGTTCATTAGTGGTTATAAGACCTGGGTTTGTAGAAATAAACTTAGCAAGCATAGCGGCTCTTGGAACTGGAATAATGTATGGGTTTTATTTAATAATTACTCGTAAATTAAGTACTTCAGATAATCCTTTATTAACTCTGTTATTAACTGGTGTAGTAGGGGCCATAATAGTTTCTACGGTAATGCCATTTGTATGGGTTAGCCCTACTTTAAATCAGTGGTCTATGATGGCTGCCATAGGTATTTTTGCATGTATTGGGCATCTATTTTTAATTTTATCTCTTAAATACGCTGATGCATCTAAATTAGCCCCATTTAGCTACTTTGAGATCATTACTAACATAATTATAGGTTATTATTTCTTTAGTGATTTCCCAGATAATTGGACTTTTTTAGGATTATTTATTATTGTATTAAGCGGTATCTATATATCTAGGAGAGAGAATATAGTTAAAAAAATTAAATAATAGGTATTATTTATTTACTAATATATAAAGTATTACATTAATTTTACATTGTAAACTATTGTAATTATTATTTTTTATAAAATCTAAAATTTAACAAAAATTTAATATAAATGGATATTATAATTGTAAAACATAGTTGACTTCAGTTTCAGTGCTTAAATTTTCAGATAAATCTTAAAAATATTAGATTATCTTTAAAAATAGGGGCTTTTTGTACATAAGAAAAAGGGAAATCTTAAAAAAATGAGGTGTTCTAAAAACGTTGATATAGTTAGATATTAGAGCGATGCACTAATTGAATATAGCATTTAAACGGCCAAATAGGGGTCTATTTTAAGCGTAAGCTTATCCATGGTACAACTAAAGGGTGAATTATGATTTTTAAGAGAAAATATAGAAAAAAGATAAAAAATGTTGATTTTATTGGGTTTTTTAACATAAAAAATCCCTAAAATAAGGCTAAATGGCTGCTTTTTCAGATCTAAGTAATTTAAGCTTTTGCTTTATTCCACCTCTTCCAGAGTATCCTCCAAGAGCTCCATCTGATCTAATCACTCTATGACAGGGTATTTTTGGAGCATATGGGTTTTTAGCGCAAGCGTTAGCGACAGCACGAGCTGATTTAGGGCTTTTTATGCTAATAGCTACTTGTTTGTAGGTTTTTACCTCACCTTTAGGGATGGTTTTAAGATATTTCCAAACTTTTAATTGAAATTTAGTTCCTTTGAGTATCATTATTGAAAACCCCTGTTTCCTTGCACTTTTAAGGGTGCAAAGAACAGTTGTTTTGGCACGTCGTTGATGCGCTACCGCCATGCCTCCCGCTCCACATGTTCAGCGATGCTTTGTGAAGCTTTCTGCCCCCTGGAATTGTACCTCTCGGCTTTTCTCCAATTGGCCAGTTAAGAGTTGCCCCTTAATTCATAATTAATTTAACAAATACTGATTTTAAAATGTATCACTTTTTAGGCGATTCTTTTATTTTTCTCATTTCCTTGTGAATAGTGGGGATAAATCAGGTTTTAAAAAGCAATATAAAATAACTAAATAAAAATAAAATGGCCATTATGCTTAAAAAAATTGTGTTAATACTTTTACCAGTATTTCTATATTGAATGTAACTCAAAATAATAAAACCAATTGAGCTTATCAAAAACCATACAGCTGGAATTTCACCATCAATTGAACCCATAAATTTATAATTTAAACTATTGACATTATAAATCACTTGATATATTACTAACGATAATTAATTGTTATCAATAGTAATAATATGAGTGAGTTAACCACAGACCTAAAATCGCTACATGAGGCAACGTTAAACAATTTAAAGAGCTCTAAGGCAAATAACACATTGAGAGCTTATAAGTCTGATTTCAAAGACTTTGGAGCTTTTTGTGCTAAGCATTCCTTAAATTCGTTGCCAACTGAACCTAAGATAGTTTCTTTGTACCTCACTCACCTTTCTAAAAATTCAAAAATAAGCACCTTAAGAAGAAGATTGGTTTCAATAAGTATGGTTCACAAGTTGAAAGGGCATTATCTAGACACAAAACATCCAATCATAGTAGAAAATTTAATGGGTATAAGAAGGGTCAAAGGTAGTATTCAGAAAGGTAAAAAACCATTATTAATCAATCATTTAAAATTGATTATTAATGTAATAGATGAACAAAAAGTTAATGAAATTAAAAAACTAAGAGACAAATCAATAATACTTATTGGCTTTGGAGGTGGATTTAGGAGAACAGAGCTCATTTCTATTGACCATGAAGATTTAGAATTTGTACCGGAGGGCCTTAAAATCTATATTAAAAAATCTAAAACTGATCAATTTGGTGAAGGAATGATAAAGGGCCTACCCTATTTCACAAATGAAATTTACTGCCCCGTTATGAATTTAAAAAGATGGTTAGAGGTTTCTCAAATTAAGTCTGGACCTATTTTTAGAAGATTTACTAAAGGTTCCTTATTGACGGATAAAAGGTTAACCGATCAATCTGTAGTTTTATTGATAAAAGAATATTTAAATTTAGCAGGTATAGAAAACAAAAATTTTGCTGGCCATAGTTTAAGGTCAGGTTTCGCAACAGTAGCTGCTGAGTCTGGTGCAGATGAGCGAAGTATAATGGCTATGACGGGTCATAAAACAACACAAATGGTTAGAAGATATATTAAAGAAGCTAATATATTTAAAAATAATGCACTTAATAAAGTAAAAATATAGATTGTATTTTACAAGACAAAAGACCAAATATATATTCAATTGTTATACTAGGTTCTTTCAATGGTCCATTATATTTAGTTTTTGATTTTAAATAATGTTTTTTAAAAAACTTCGTTGTAATTCCCCATTTTCTTAAAAATGTCTTATCCCCCCTATTTTGAATAAAATTTTTTTTTTTCCTAGTTGTTAATGAACCAAAATGATAAACTTTGAAATCATTTAGACCCTTGAATATTCTCACCCCTTCCTTCCATAATTTCATATTAAAATCTGGATCAGAACCTATACCAGGGTTAAATTCCTCACTAAAACCACCCACTTTATCCCACATTTTTTTTGAAACTAAATGTGGAGCAAAATGAGAGCCTTGATGATCATAAAAATTAATATCATTATATTTAGATAATAGCTCATCTTCTTTAAATCTATCTAGATCAATTCCAAAATCACAAACTATATGACCAGAGTTAGGCTCAATCATAGTGCCAGATAGATAGAATTCGTCATGATTTAAACTTTTAACTTCATCTAATAAAACTTTATCCCAATTAGGACAAAAATACATATCATCATGACTATAAAGGATATATCGATTAGAAACTAATTTTGCAGCTTTATTTATTGAAGAACATAAACCAATATTTTCACCTGAGATTGTATATTTATAATTGTTAGTTTTGACAAAATTTAATGTACCATCTGAACCTTCATTGATGTGTATTATTATTTCATGTTTAAAGGAAGAATTTTTTTTTAAACTCTTTAAACAAAGTTTTAAGTAATCTAAATTATTATAAGTTGGTATTACGATTGAAATCATTTTATGGTTTATGCCATAAATACTTTTTTGTGCCATTTATTTCATATGTCTTATTAATAATAAAATCTGCCACAAGCGTTGAGTTAAAATATTTCATGTATTTAGTTTTACCTTTTTGTCCAATTGATTTGCGCAACTTTTCATCCTCTGAAATTTTCTCAATTTTTTCAGATAAATCTGTTATATTTTTATAAAAAACCATCTCTGTATCGTCGAAAAAATCACCATAACAAGTTTTTTCATCAATTAATGTAACTAAACCATTGCCAATAATTTGAGTAATTCTATCACTACTATAATATTTTATTGGCGTTCCCCTACTTAAGTTAAGACCCATTTTTGAATTAGATATATTCTTGAAATATTGGTCAGCCCAAATTGGTTGGATATTGTCCATACCAAAAATATCAAATCTGATATTGTTACATTTGTTGATTAAAGATTTTATGAACTTTTCTCTATCATCAGTAGATCTGCTTTTTAATTGACCTCTGTGCACTCCATGACTTAGAGCAAAAAAAACATCATTTGAGCAATCTTTCTTAAAATTATCGAGTGTTTCCATTGATTGATCTGATGGATTCGGTATGAAATAATTCATTTCTTCTTTCGATAAAAAGCCCAATGCATCGGGAGAAGTAGTTAAAAAATTTGAGTCTATTACATCAACCTTGTCTAAAATTCTTTTTTTATTTTTCTGAAAATCAGGACCATTTTTGTTTAAAGGATCAAGAAACCATTGTGCTATTTTAAGATTAGAATAATCTTTTTTGAGATTATATAGAATATCTTTAGATATCATGTCTGCATGTCCCAAAACTATTAAATCTGGTTTAAAATGATAACAAGTTTTTATCAATTTATCGTTCAAGGTATTTGACCCATAAAAATCTTTTAAAGATTTACCTCGACTAACAATATCTCTATCACTAAATTCTAAAACACTATGTCCTAGTCTAATGAAGCCGTTATTTAATCTTCTTCCAGTATTAAAGAAAAGTCGGCCGTTATGCCTCTCATTAAAATTAGTAATATGCAATATTCTAAGATTTGATTGTGAGGTAGATAAAAAAGGTTTGCTTATTTTTATTAAATTATTTCTAACCTTATCAATTTGGTCAGAAACATGTTCATGCGATAAATAAAAGTTTTTGTAAGATAATTTTTGATATTTTTTTCTAATAGATGAATTTTTAATTAAATCTTCAATATTTTTATAAATTTCATTAACATTTAATTTTTTAAGTATTCTACCATTAGTAATAGTTTCTGGTAAACCACCTCTGTTGCTAATGATAACAGCACAACCATTTGCTGCAGCTTCTAAACTTGTTCTGCCAAAAGGCTCATCCCACCTTGAACAAACTACAGCTATACTTGTTTCTTTATAAATCTTTATGACTTCTTTATGTTCTTTGAATCCAAAATTTTTTAATCTTTTATGTTTAAAATCAAGTTTATCTCTTGGTTCATCTCCAATTACATAAGCTGACCAATCTTTGTACTTTTTTAATATTCTTAAAACTGCTTTACCAAAAAGATCGTATCCTTTAGATCTGTTGAGTTTACCAACAAATGTTATCAACTTTTTTTTTTTATCAAAATTTATTTTATTTTTGGAGGCTGACTGATTAATTACAATTAATTTTTCACTATTAATTGCATCAGATTTCATTTTTTGTAAAAATCTTTTTTTAGACCAGTTACTATTAAAAACTATCCTATAACAATTATTCAATAAAAATGATCTTTCTTTGATACTTTTTGATCCAGACATTGTAAGAGGATCGTTGTGAAAATATAGAATATAGTCTCTCTTCTTTAAATCATTCACCAGATATTTTAAATAAATTGGTCTGTTATGTAATTCTATGATTTGAGAGTCATTTTTTTTTTCTATTTCAATAAATTTTTTTACATATTCTTTATTTTGACTTGAAAAAAAATTTTTTTTAATATCGATATTGAAATATCTTTGACTAAATTTTTTTTTGTAGTTTGTATATCCAAAAACAGTAATATCTTTCCTAAATTTGCTTGACGTCAAAGTATCATTTATGAATAATGAAACAGCACCTGCATATGATGGTGAGAAATTTTCTTTTAAAGGAAGTAATATGGAAATTTTCATTTATTTTTAATTAATTTTTTTCTTAATATATAATTTTTTTTTAATCTGTACTCGTTTTTCATTGCATCAGATTTTGAGTCGTATTTTTTATAATAAACTAACTTCCATTTTTTTCCTCTTGTAAACTTCGCTCCTTTACCAGAGTTATGTAAATTTAGTCTTTTTTTTAAGTTTCCTGTATAACCAACGTAAGAAACCTTTTTTTTATCTTTATTTTTAGTGATAATTAAATAAACAAAATATGGCATTTTGGCGGTCCCTAGGGGAATCGAACCCCTCTTTCGAGGATGAAAACCACGTGTCCTAACCGATAGACGAAGGGACCAAATTTGGATCTTTTATTGTAAAATATTATATTTATCAAGTTTTTATAGTGTCTTCTCTTGTAACAATTTTACGAGTATTTGAGCTTTTATGTGTAACCAAAGTTTGGGTAATATATTTATTATCTTCGAGTTTTATACCCTTCACTAAATCACCCGATGTAATACCTGTCGCACAGAAAATTGAGTCGCCTTTAATAATTTCATTTAAATCATATTTTTTGTTTAAATTTTCAATACCCATTAATTTAGCTCTTTCTATATCTTTCTCATTATCAAAAATAAATCTTCCCTGAAATTTGCAGTTATATGCATCAATAGCCGAGGCAGCTAAAACTCCTTCAGGACCTCCCCCTATACCCAAAAAAATGTCTACATCATATTTATCATCAGTTACCATTAATGCTCCAGATACATCACCATCAGAAATTAATTTCATATTTACATTCATTTTTTTTAATTGATCGATAATTTTCTTATGCCTTGGTCGATCTAATAGACAAGCAGTAATATTTGTTAAATCTTTGTTTAAAGAATCAGCTATATTTTTAATATTTTTTTCAACTGGAAAGTCTAAATCAGTTGCTTCAAAAGGTATTTTATTTGAAACTGCAATTTTATCCATATAGGTTTCTGGAGCATTAAAAAGATTCCCTTTTTCTGCAATAGATATTACTGATAATGCTCCAGGAAGATTTTTGGCAACAAAATTTGTTCCCTCTACAGGATCGACTGCTATATCAATATTCAAATTTCTACCAGAGCCTAATTTTTCACCTATATATAACATAGGAGCTTTATCTAATTCACCTTCACCTATAACTACTTCTCCATTAATAGATAATTTATTAATTTCATTTCTCATGGAGTCTGTTGCAGCTTTATCAGCATTTTTTTTTTGATTTTTTCCAATAAATTCGTAACAAGAGATAGCTGCTTTTGAAGTAATTGTTACTATATCTTTTATTAATTCTTTATTTAAAGCCACTAAATTTTTTCTTTAGATGTGTTTTCTGTATTATATTTTAGTTTATTCTCAAATTCATTAAGTCTTTTCCAGACTGAAATCAGTTCAACAATAATAGGCCAACTTCTTACTAAATATTGAAGTGAAGTCTCTACCCTTCCAAAAGCTCTTATAATTTGCTGGACAAAACCTAAAGTAATTGCACCAGTTACAATTGTTGGTGCTAGTGCTAGGTAGGGAACAATTACCATTCCTTGCAAGTAACTCCATTTAACAGCGTTAAAATAAAGATAATGAAAATACATTTTATAATGAATCTTTCTAACACCACCGTATAAATTATCAATTCTCATAGGTTGTGCATTTTCTTTAAAATCTTCACCTAAAACCAATTCTTTTCTATATGCAGCCTCTTCTTTTTGAATATCATACTCAATTCCAGGTAATTTAATTCCTACAGCAGCGAGTATAAAAGTACCACCTAAAGCAGAGATAATAGCTACCCAAACTAAAGCATGATTAACCTCACCTATCCATGGCAACACAGTAATACTTTTAGATAATCCCCACAAAATTGGAGTAAATGCAATTAATGTCATTACACTTCTTAAAAGTTCTGCACCTAAGCCTTCCATTATTCTAGCAAATTTAAGAGTATCCTCTTGAACTCTTTGAGATGCACCTTCTATCGATGAAGCAAAATTCCATTTATCATGATAAAAATCAGCCATGGCTGTTCGCCACCTAAAAGTCCAATGACTGGTAAAATAATCACTAAATATAACCACTAAGATATAGACAGCTGCAATTTTTGCAAATGTAAAAAGATAAGCAATAAATTCTTTCTCGGTAACTGCACCTGGTTCTGCCAATGCTTTTTGAAGAGTATCATAGAACTCACCAAACCATTCATTAATTCTTACATCTAATTGTACTTGATACCACGTAGCAGCAAGAATTAATATTGTACCTCCAATACTCCATAAATGCCATCTTTTATCTGTAAAAAATTTAAACATAAATCTAATTTAAGAAATTATCTGCATAAGATTTCTTCACTATTTTTCTTTTTTTAGGTTCTATTATTTCAAAATCAATTTTGTTTTTTTTTGCATAAGTAATCGCTAGATCTTTGCTGGTAAATTCTAATTTTAATTCAGTATAAGTGTCGGATGAACTTTCCCATCCCATTAATGGATTTCTTGTAGGATCTTTAGTTTTAAATTCCAAAACCCATTTGTCAATCTTACCTAAGCCAGATTGCATAGCTGTTTTATTAGGTTTATAAATTTTTGCTTTTTTCATAATAGGTGGTCGGAGTGGCAGGATTCGAACCTGCGACCCTCTGGTCCCAAACCAGATGCGCTACCAGGCTGCGCTACACTCCGAATGAAGTACTAATACAGTAGTTATTTATTTTTTCAATGTATAAAGATGTGTAAAACAAGGGATTTTTAATCAGAATCTGTTATATAAAGCTAATGATAATAATTTGTCCATGTGGTGAAAAAAAATTCGAAGTAGATGAAAACTTAATTCCAGAAAAAGGCAGATTATTAAAATGCGGATCATGTGATCAAACATGGTTCTTTAATAAAAATGTTAGCGAACAAACTGAGCCGTTAATTGATAAGCCTGTTAAACAAAAAAAGATTTTATATAAAGATGAAAATGTTGATAAATCATTATCCGAAGCACCTATAAAACCAGGTTCAGAATTAGTCAAATATAAACCAAAATATAATTTTACCTTTGGAAAATTTTTAAGTTATATAATTGTTTCTATAGTAACTTTTATTGCAATTATAATTGTATTAGACACATTCAAGAGTCCATTAAGCAATATTTTCCCGAATTTAGAACTCGTATTATATAATTTATTTGAAACCTTGAGAGATGTAATACTTTTTGCTAAAGATCTTAATTAAATGATTAATTATTTATCCAAACCCTTTATTTGGTTTTTTAAGCTTGAAGCCGCTAGTGGTTTAGTTTTATTATTTGCAGCAATAATTGCATTAATAATAAGTAATTCAGGTTTATCAGAATTATATTTTTCAACATTAAATCAATATTTATTCATTGGTATAAATGATTTTGGATTAAAATTATCTGTTCTTCATTGGATAAATGATGCTTTAATGGCAATATTCTTTTTTTTTGTCACTCTTGAGATAAAAAGAGAATTTTTACAAGGTGAACTTTCTAATATAAAACAAGCCCTACTCCCAATAATTGCAGCAGTTGGTGGAATGTTAGTACCTGCATTATTTTATGTATTTATCAATTTTGGTGATAGCGAAACTATGAATGGATGGGCAATACCCTCTGCTACAGATATCGCTTTTTCACTTGGAGTATTATCTTTATTAGGAAAAAGGGTGCCTTTATCATTAAAAGTTTTTTTGACTGCTCTTGCGATTATTGATGATTTGGGTGCTATAGTAATTATAGCTTTATTTTATTCAGGAGACTTAAGTATTAAATATTTAAGTCTAATGTTGTTAGCCTTTTTAATCTTGCTAGTTATAAATAAATTTAACATTAAAAAATTCTTACCTTATTTAATTATTGGTATTTTTCTTTGGGATTTTACTCATAATTCAGGAATACATGCAACAATCGCAGGTGTTTTGCTAGCGATGACAATTCCTCATCGAAAAAAAGAAAAAGATTTTTCTTTATTAATCAAAATTGAACATGCAATAAGCCCTTATGTTGCTTTTGGTATCATGCCTTTATTTGCTTTTGCGAATGCTGGTGTTTCATTAGAGGGTTTATCTCTTAGTTCTTTACTAGATAAAGTACCATTGGGAATAGTTTTAGGGTTGTTTTTAGGGAAGCAATTAGGTGTATTTGTTTTTTCATATGTTGCTATTAAAACAAAAATTGCTCAAATGCCAAATAACACAAGTTGGTATAATTTTTATGGCGTAGGTGTGTTAACTGGTATTGGCTTCACAATGAGTCTTTTTGTAGGAAATTTAGCTTTTGTTGAAAACATGGAGTATATGGATGGTGTAAAAATAGGTGTATTAACCGGGTCATTATTATCCACTTTATTTGGTTACTTTTTGATATTACTTACTCCCAATAAGTAATTTATAAATGAAAAAATTAATATTTATAGTTTTAGTATTTATTATGTTTTTTTTTAAAAATTTTGCATCAGCTAATTACAAAAAAGTTTTTTATGATTTGCGAATTAATAGCATTACAGGAGAACTAATAAATTTGGATAAATATAAGAATAAAGCTGTTTTGGTAGTTAATACAGCAAGTTATTGTGGTTTTACAAAACAATATGAAGGCTTACAAAAATTATGGGAAAAATATGAATCAAAGGGATTGATCGTACTTGGAGTCCCCTCAAATTCATTTAATCAAGAAAAAAAATCAGATAAAGATGTTAAAGAATTTTGCGAGGTAAACTTTGACATTAGTTTTCCACTTACTGCTATTACAGATGTAAGAGGTGAAAATGCACATGAGATTTTTAAATGGGCTAAAGAAAACCATGGAAAATCAGCAGTTCCAAAATGGAATTTTTATAAAATTTTAATTAATACAGAGGGAAAAGTTGAAGATACATTTTCGTCATTAACTAAACCTATGTCACAAAAGATAATACAAAAAATAGAAGAAACTTTAAAAATTTATTGAAAGACCATCATAAGCAGGCACTACATTTTTAGGCAATCTTTTTTTAAGAATATTATAATCTAAATCAATATGTAGATTAGTTAATATTGATTTTTTTGGTTTGAAAAATTTAATTATATCTAAAGTTGAAGCCAAGTTAAAATGAGATGGATGAAAATCATATCTTAAACAATCAATAATTAAATATTTTAAATTTTTAAAGAATCTAAAATCTTTATTATAAATCTTATTAACATCGCTTATATAAGCTAACTTTTTATTGATTATAAAACAGTTTGATTTTACTTTCCCATGCTTAACCTTAATAGATTTAACGTTTATTTTTCTCTTTCGATTTAAAATTAAATGATTATTTTTTAATCTGTTTAATTTCAAAGTTGCAGGATATTCTTTAGAATAACTATTAAAACAATATGAAAAACTTTTTTTTAAATACTTAGATGTATCTAAATCTGCATAAACATTTATTGGTTTTCTGTTTTTAATATAAAAAATTCTAAGATCGTTGATTCCATGTGTCTGATCACTATGAATATGTGAATAAAAAACTTTATCAATTTTCGATATTTTATGACGTAACAATTGTTGTCTTAAGTCTGGAGAGGTATCTATTAAAATATTTTCATCTGAAGTTTTTAATAAAGCTGAACATCTTGTTCTATAATTTTTTTTATTCTTTGGATCACAATTCCCAAAAAAACCGTCTGCTCTTGGAACACCCATTGAACTTCCACAGCCAAGAATTATAAATTTCATAAAATATTATTGAAAAAATAATCTATTAAAATTATCTGTAGTTTTATTTACTAACTCTAACTTGGAAATTTCTTTTATCTCAGAGAGTTTATTTGCTGTAAAATCAATAAAAGCAGGCTCATTTTTTTTTCCTCTATTTGGAACTGGTGCCAAATATGGACTGTCGGTCTCTATTAAAATTTTATCTATTGGTAAAGATTTAAAAGTTTCTTGAAGATCAATTGAGTTTTTAAAAGTAATAATTCCACTAGCAGAAAAATATGAGTTCAATGTTAGGAGTTTTTCTGAAAATTTTTTTGATCCAGTAAAACAATGCATTAAAATTTTGGGATTATATTCTTTATATTCACTAAGTATTTTAAAAGTATCATCCTCAGCATTTCTTGAATGAACAATAATAGGAACGTCATACTCTATTGCCGCTTCAATATGAGTTTTAAAACTAGTTATTTGTTTCTCTTTATCACTGTTATTGTAATAATAATCTAGTCCTGTTTCTCCCACACCAATTATCTTCGGGTTTTCTTTAAGGCTTTTAACTATTTCATTCTTAGTTATTGTATTATTGTCACTTTCATGTGGATGTATGCCAACTGTTCCATATATGATCTCATCTTTATTGACTATATCTTTAATTCTAGAAAAACTTTTAAAAGATGTGGAAATAGTTAATAACTTTTTAATACCAACGTCCTTGGATCTTTTGAGTACATTTGAAAGATCACTAAGTAACGGTTCATGATCAAGGTGGCAATGTGAATCAATCATCTTGTTTTTCTATTTTCTTAATTAATATATCTATCTTATTTATCATATTACCTTTAATAATAAATTCATTATTAGAAATAGTTTTTAATTTGATATCTTTTTCTGATAAATCAAAAATTTTTAATGCTTTCAATGATGTTTCAGGAATAATTGGATAAAGTAAAAAGCTAATTTTCCTAACTATTTCTAATGTTGTATAAACTATAGTATTCAACCTAATTAAATTATCCTTTTTTTTCCATGGCTCTTGATCATTAAAATATTTGTTTGCCTCAAATAGTGAATTAACAATGAAGTCTATATAAAAATTTATATTTTGATCATTTATTTTTGACCTTATTGTATCTAAATTTTCTTTAAATTTATTTAATATTTTTAAATCATCTGGTTGAAAATCAATTTTTGCAGGAATTTTTCCATCACAATTTTTCATCGCAAATGCAGTTACTCTTTGACATAAATTACCGTAATTATTTGCTAAGTCGCTATTTATACAATCCTCAAGTCTATCTTGAGAAATATTACCATCGTTTCCAAATGAAACTTCTTTAATTAAATAATATCTTAAAGGGTCTAAACCGTATTCTTCAATAATCTTTAATGGATCTAAAATGTTTCCCTTAGATTTTGACATTTTTTCTTCACCAGATAATATCCAACCATGTCCATAAACTTTTTTTGGTAGCTTAATTTTAGCAGCTAAAAGGAAAGCAGGCCAATAAACTGCATGAAATCTTAGAATATCTTTACCAATTAAATGGATAGATGCTGGCCAAAATTTTTTAAAAAGTTCATCATTTGTATCTGGATAATTTAAAGCACTTAAATAATTTGTTAATGCGTCGAGCCATACGTAAATAATATGTTTATCATTACTAGGAACTGGAATTCCCCATTTAAAAGTTTTACGACTTACAGAAAGATCTTTAAGACCACTTTTTACAAAACTTATTACCTCGTTTTTTCTAGACTCAGGCAATATAAAATCTGGATTATTTTCATAAAATTCTAATAAAGGTTTTTGCCATTTAGAAAGTCGAAAAAAATATGACTCCTCCTCTATCCATTCAACGGTAGATTTTGATAATTTTGCAATTTTTTTTCCCTCTATTTCTTCTATTTCATCTTCATTGTAAAAAGCTTCATCTGAGACTGAATACCACCCAGAATAATTTGATAAATAAATATCATCATTTTTTTCAAGAAGAGACCAGAGATGCTGGACTGTTTTTTTATGTCTATCCTCAGTAGTTCTTATAAAATCTGTATTGGATAAATTTAAAGTTTTTGAAAGATCTTTAAATGTTTGACTTATTTGATCACAGAATTCCTTAGGATCCTTGCCGGCTTTTTCAGCTGATCTTTGTATCTTTAAACCATGCTCATCCGTACCAGTTAAAAAATGAACATTATAATCATCAATTGATTTAAATCGTGCAAAAAAGTCAGCTATAATGCTTGAATATGCATGTCCCATATGAGGTCTTCCAGATGGGTAATATATTGGAGTAGTAATATAAAAATTTTTATCCATTTAAAATTTTATATTCAAATTCCATAAATAAAGACTCTTCATCTAAATTAAATTTTTTAGTATCATTTATTCTCTTTAAAAAATAATCATAATATTCAAAAGTTCTTGATTTTGCCAATTTTACTTTTGTTCGAAAATAAAACTCCAAATATTCAAATATTATATTTCTAATTAAGGTATTTTTTTTATACAAATTATCTCTAATAACAAGTTTAATAAAACTTTTTAAATCATAATTCTTAAGATCATGTTTCTGTAATCTAAAAAATTCAATTAAATAATATATTTGTCCTGGTGTTAAATAATAGTTTATCAAATCTTTATTAATAAATTTCATAACATCATCATCTAAAATCTTATTAATAACCGAGATCGAAGTTTTGTGATCTAAAGATATTTTGAAATTGATACATCTAGATTTTAAAGTCGGTAAAATAAATCTGTCATTATTTATCAATATAAAATAAGTGTTTGGTGGTGGTTCCTCTAAAACTTTTAAAAGAGCATTAATAGAGGAAATATTTAATGTTTCGATATTATCTATAATTATAAATCTTTCCTTAGTATTAAAAGATGATTTATTTAAGTTATTAATTAATTCTCTAATTTGATTAATATCAATGTTTTTTTTTTCACTTAAAATATCAACTAACAATAAGTTGGGATTTGATCCATTTATTACAAGTTTATAATATTTGTTGTCAGGATTAATCTTAGATTCTTTAACAATATAGGGATGTTCTTCGTTAATGGACAATATATAGTTTGCTAAATGAAATGCTAAAGTTGACTTACCCAAACCTTTGTCACCACTAAGTAAAATTTTTGTAGGTAATTTTTTTTTCTTATAAAGTTCTATAAATTCTAAGAGATAGTTATCGAGTGAAAACAAATTAGTTTGATTTATTGGACTTAAGCTCATTTTATCAATTTTTCAATTTTCTTTAAAACTAATTTTTCATTCAACTTAATATCTAAATTAGAGTCAATTATTTGATATTTTCTTTTATTCTTATCTGAAAGTTTTATAAAACCTTTTTGAACTTTATTGTAAAAATTTTTTTTAAAATTATCATACCTATTAGTAGATTTTCTTGATCTAAGTCGCTTAACCATATTTTTATGATTTACTAGGTTTAAAAAAGTAAAGGAGACTTTAAAGTTTGATAAAATATGTTTGTTTATACTATTTATTAAATCTAAATTTACACCCATGCCATAATGTTGATATGAAATAGTTGAGTCAACAAATCTATCTATAAGGATAATTCTTTTTTTATAATATTTTCTTAGTAGATTGATATTTTCACTTCTAGAGGCTAAATAAAGCAGTAAATCCGTAATTTTATTAAAATTAGATTTTTTATTAAGTATCAATTTTCTTATTTTTTCTGAATTTAAACTTCCTCCTGGTTCTCTAATCTTGATAAAAGAAAGTTTTCTTTTTTTTAGATATTTTGAAATTTTATTTAAATGATGAGTCTTACCACTTCCCTCAATACCCTCGAAAACAATAACAGGTTTTCTAGACATCGCCCCAGATTAAATAATTTAATGATTTAATTAATCTAGTAAAAATATTTACTTTTTGAACATCGTTAGATGCTAATAGATCATATTCACCTATCAATTCCTGGTCATATACAACTCTGTAAGTTCCAATTTTTTGGTTTTTTTTAATTGGTGCTTCTACTGGTCCATCATATTTTATGGATATCTTTAATAGTCTCTTTTTTGCTTTTTTGATTGTTTTATAAATATCAGTATCAACATGCACTTCTACATAGCTTTGTTTACCAAGCCACACCTCTACTTTATCAATAGGTTTATTAGCTTTATTTATCTCAACTAGATCAAAATTTGTTAATCCATAAGTTAATAACCTTGAACTTTCTCTTGATCTTGAACTTTTGGTTTCAAATCCACTTCCGACAGCTATTAATCTTCTCCCTTTTCTATTAATTGACGATGCTAACGAATATTTTTCAACAGCCAAGTAACCTGTTTTAATACCATCGGCGCCAATATTTTTATAAAGAAGAGGATTTCTGTTACCTTGTGTAATTGGATCACCTCCTGTTCTATTCCAAGTAAATTCTTTTTCTGCAAACCACTCATAATATTTTGGATGTTCTTTTATTAAATAGGTAGACATAATCAAAATATCTCTAACAGTTGAATAATTGTCTGGATCATTAATACCAGATGAGTTTGCGAAATTTGTATTTTCCATACCTAGTTCTTTTGCTTTAGATGTCATTAAGATTGCAAATTCTTCCTCAGTACCAGCTATTCCTTCAGCAAGTGCTATACATGCGTCATTACCAGATGCAATGATTATACCTAATAATAAATCCTCTACAGAAACTTCATCACCAACCATTATAAACATAGATGAATAACCTGCGGTTGATAATCTCCAAGCTTTTTCAGAAATTATAAATTTATCATCTAAAGATAGATCACCTGATTTTATTAAATCAAAAGCAATTATTGATGTCATTATCTTAGTCATTGAAGCTGGATAAATTGATCTATCTGGATCTTTTTCGTATAAAATTTCTCCAGATAAGAAATCTTGTAATATTGCTGTTCTAGCTTTTATATCAATATTTGCATTAACAGAAAAAATTAATGATAAATATAATAAGATAATGATAAAAATTCTTTTAAGCATCTTTAATTATTTCTAGATTTTCAAAATATAAAGAATTCATTTTTTCAAATGAGTCTTTGAGTGAGTGTATATCATTAAATGGTCCCAATAATAACCTATAATTAGTTTTAGTAAGTTCAATGATTTTAATATTTTTCAATTTAACTTCACTTTTAA
>CACCJO010000007.1 GCA_902546375.1 uncultured Pelagibacteraceae bacterium | reverse complement strand
GCGAAAGTTGATGTTAATGATGAGGGTGTAGTAACAGTTGCTGCACCAGATGAAGAGGCTAGAAATATTGCTATGCAAATGATTAAAGACATCACAGCCAAAGCTGAATTGAATAAAATTTATTCAGGTAAAGTGATGAAAATTATGGAATTTGGTGCATTTGTAAACTTTTTAGGAAAACAGGACGGACTTGTTCATATCTCAGAACTTGCCGATAAAAGAGTAGCTAAAGTAACTGATGTTGTAAAAGAAGGAGATGAAGTAAAAGTAAAAGTGATTGGTTTTGATCGTGGTAAAGTCAAGCTTTCAATGAAGCAAGCTACTAAATAATTAAACATTTTCCATAAAATGAATACTTATGAAAAAATTAGAATGTTTCATAATATTTATTTTAAGAATAAATTTTTTATTAAAAAAAAGACCTATTCAATGGATGGGGAAGATCTTTTCATTGATAATTTTTTCAAAAATAAAACAGGTTTATATGTAGACGTTGGTGCATACCATCCATTGGAATTAAATAATACATATTTACTTTATAAAAGAAATTGGAAAGGCATCAACATAGATATTAGTTCTCTTTCAATCGACTATTTTAATTTTTTAAGACCTGACGACATTAATATAAATTTAGGAGTAGCAAATAAAAACTCTTTAAAAACGCTATATTATCAAAAAAACAAATCTCCACTTAATACATTAATATTAAGTCATGCAAAAAAAATTTTTTCCAATAAATTCAAAAAAAAAAAAATAAAAGTAAAAACTCTAACAAATATTTTAGATAAAACTAAATATAAAAGAAAAGAAATAGATTTTTTAAATATTGATACAGAAGGAAATGATTTGGATGTCCTGAAGGGTTTGGATTTTAAAAAATATAAACCTAAATTAATATGTGTAGAATTGATAGATCATTTCAAGCCTAATCAAAAAAAAATAAAAAAGCATGAAATTTATAAATTTTTAACAAACAAAAAATATAAGCTAATGTGGTCTGGTCATTTTAGTCATATTTTCAGCAGTTGATGATCTAAGTAATATTTCTGGGATCAGGCATTCCCACTTTGTTATATCCAGCATCTACATAATGTATTTCACCAGTGACACCATTTGCAAGGTCACTTATTAAATATAATGCCGAATTGCCTACGTCATGAATATCAACATTTCTCTTTAAAAATGAATGGTCTTCATTCCATTTATACAAGAATTTTGCATCACCAATAGCTGATGCTGCTAATGTTTTAATTGGCCCGGCACTTATAGCATTTACTCTTATATTTTTAGAACCTAGATCTCGTGCAAGATACTTTACGCTTGCCTCAAGAGCGGATTTACAAACTCCCATTACATTATAATTGGGTATTGCTTTGGTAGATTCATAGGTCAAAGTTAACATACTGCCACCTTCTTTCATCACTTTTGAGGCTTCTTTAGAAACTTCAGTAAATGAAAAGCATGAAATCAGCATGCTTCTTAAAAAATTTTCTCTTGTGGTATTTAGATATTCACCAGATAATTCTGATTTATCTGAAAATGCAACAGCGTGAACTACAAAATCAATTTCACCCCACTGGGATTTGATATTTTCAAATAATTTTACTATTTCCTCTTTTTTTTCAACATCACAACTGAATGTTATTTTTGAATTTAATTTTTCAGCTAAAGGTATCACTCTTTTTTTTAGTGCATCTCCTAAGTAGGTAAATGCAAGCTCTGCTCCAGCTTCAGCTAGTTTTTGAGAAATACCCCAGGCAATAGATCTCTCATTAGCAACACCCATGATTAATCCCTTTTTGCCTTTCATTAAACTCATAACTAAACCTTTTCGAAAATTAAAGCTGCATTAGTTCCACCGAACCCAAAACTGTTTGACATAACTGTGTTCAAAGTTACTCCCGTTTCAGTTTTGGCGACTATTGGAAATTTTTTAGCCTCATCATCCATTTCATTAATATTTGCCGAACCTGCAATAAAATTATTTTTCATCATAATTAAACAATAGATCGCTTCATGAACAGATGCTGCCCCTAATGGATGTCCTGAAAGAGATTTAGTTGAACTAATTTTTGGAATTTCTGATCCAAAAGTCTCTTTCACAGCATTTAATTCTGTAATATCTCCAACAGGAGTAGATGTTCCATGAGTGTTTATATAATCAATTTTATTTTTTGCTGTCGCCATGGCCATTTTCATACATCTTACTGCTCCCTCACCTGATGGCGCTACCATATCATAGCCGTCTGAAGTTGCTCCATAGCCAGTTAACTCTGCATAAATTTTTGCTCCTCTTGATTTAGCGTGTTCATACTCTTCAAGTACCAAAACTCCACCACCTCCAGCAATTACAAAACCGTCTCTTGTTTTGTCATATGCTCTTGATGCAGTCTCAGGAGTATCATTATATTTCGATGACAAAGCAGTCATCGCATCAAACATTGCAGTCATTGCCCAGTGTATTTCTTCACTTCCACCAGCAAAAACAATATCTTGTTTACCCAATTGAATTAGCTCCATAGAATTTCCAATACAGTGTCCACTGGTTGCACAAGCTGAACTCATTGTGTAGTTAGTCCCCCTAATTTTAAATGGAACTGCAAGTGTAGCAGAAGCAGTACTTGCCATTGTTCTTGGTACAATAAAAGGGCCCATAAGTTTTGGTGTTTTTGCACGCGTTTTATCTGCTGCTAAAATTACATTTTCAATTGAAGGACCACCTGATCCCATCACAATTCCTGTTTTAAAATTACTAACATCCTTTTCTTCTAAGCCAGAATCTTTAATTGCTTCTTTCATAGCTATATAATTATAAGCTGATCCAGAACCCATAAATCTTATAGTTTTTCTATCTATATGGTCCTCAAGTTTGATATTTGGTTTACCATGGACATGGCTTTTTAAATTATGTTCTTTGTATTCCTCTGCAAAAGAAATTCCTGATTTAGAGTTTAATAATGATTGATATACTTCATTTTGATTATTACCTAGACAAGATACAACTCCCAAACCAGTTATCACTACTCTCCTCATTATTTAAACAATCCTACTTTTAAATTATCAGCTGAATATATTTTTTTTTCATCAGCTAGTAAAACGCCATTAGCAAGCCCGACAGTTGTTCCTCCAGGCGACATAATTTTTTTCATATCTATTTCATATCTAACATGTTTAACACTTTTTAAAACCTCACCTGTAAATTTAACAGTACCAACTCCTAAAGCTCTCCCTTTGCCAGGATTTCCTTTCCAACCTAAAAAAAAGCCGACTAACTGCCACATAGCATCCAAACCTAAACATCCTGGCATCACAGGATCTTCTTTAAAATGACAATTAAAAAACCAAAGATCATTTTTAATATCTAGCTCAGCTTTTAATAAACCTTTTTTAAAAGCTCCTTTATCATCATTAATTTCTGTAATTCTATCAAACATAAGCATTGGTGGAAGAGGTAATTTAGCATTACCAGGACCAAATAGTTTCCCCTCACCACAATTTATTAGTTCATCATATGAGTAAGAGTTTTTTTTCATAAAATTGAATACTCTTATTTACTTGATTTTGTAACTATATAATATAATTATAATAGTTGTTTAGAATAATTTTAACTAACAATTTGCTTAAATAGTGAAATATATAGATAAATTAAGAAATTCTGGATTAAGACCTACTAAACAAAGACTCCAAATATGCGAAGTTTTGTTTAATACTGAAAAGACATTTCATTTTACAATAAATGAATTAGAGAGAAAGATTAAAGATAAAATAGATAGTAAAATATCCTTAGCAACAATCTATAACACAGTACATGCTTTTGAAAAAAAAGGGTATTTAAAGCAAATCCCAGTAAATTCAAACCAAACTTATTTTGACACAAATACTACAGATCATCATCATTTTTATAATTTGAAAGATGGTAAATTAATTGATTTAGAAAATTCTGATGTAGGACCTATAAATATAAAAAGAAAAATTGATGGGAAGAAAATCAAATCCATCGAGGTTCTAGTCAAACTTGAAGATTAGTTCGTCAATTTACTGAGCGTCATTATTAACCAATTGACAGTTGTTTAGAACCATTATAAACTACACTCATATTCAATTTTAACCATGGGGAGTAAATGAGTACTGAAAATTTTAAAAATAAATCTTTTAAAGCTAATGAGTTAAGCAAATGTCCTTTTACAGGAGCAGGCACACCTGCAAAGTTTTCTGCAGGGAGAGGTCAAACAGTAAGAGATTTCTGGCCAAATAGTTTGAATCTAAAAATTCTTAGCCAGCATTCTGATTTATCCAACCCTATGGATAAAAAATTTAATTACGCAAAAGAATTTAAAAAACTTAATTACAAAGCGCTAAAAAAAGATTTAAAAAAATTAATGACAGACTCACAAGAATGGTGGCCTGCAGACTATGGTCATTATGGTCCTCTATTCATACGATTGGCTTGGCACGCTGCAGGAACTTATAGGACAGGTGATGGTAGAGGTGGTGCAGGTACAGGTAATCAAAGATTTGCTCCGCTTAATTCATGGCCGGATAACGTTAATTTAGATAAAGCTAGATTACTGTTATGGCCAATCAAAAAAAAGTATGGAAAAAAGATTTCATGGGCTGATTTATTTATATTAGTTGGAAACGTTGCATTAGACTCTATGGGGTTTAAAACTTTTGGTTTTGGTGCAGGTAGAACTGATATCTGGGAACCAGAGGATGATATTTATTGGGGTTCAGAAAAAGAAATGCTAGGTGTGGCGCGATACAGTGGAAAAAGAGATTTAGAGCAGCCGTTAGGTGCTTCTCACATGGGTTTGATTTATGTGAATCCACAAGGTCCAGACGCAAATCCAGATCCATTACTAGCAGCACATGACATCAGAGAGACATTTGGAAGAATGGCTATGAACGATTATGAAACAGCAGCTTTAGTGGCTGGTGGTCATACATTTGGTAAATCTCATGGAGCAGCATCAGAGTCATTCAAAGGTCCAGATCCGGAAGCTTCAAAACTTCAAGATCAATCTACTGGATGGAACAGTGGATATAAATCTGGAAAAGGTGCCGATACAATAAGTAGTGGTATCGAGGGTGCTTGGACTCAAAATCCTACTAAGTGGGATATGGGTTATTTAGATTGTTTATATGGCCATGATTGGGAACTAACAAAAAGTCCGGCAGGAGCTCATCAGTGGACTCCAAAGAAAAATGGCCAAAATATTAAAATGGTTCCTGATGCGCACCAAAAAGGAGTGCTTCACCCACCAATGATGCAAACAACAGATATATCAATGAAAGTTGATCCAAGTTATGGACCAATTACAAAGCATTTTCATCAAAACCCTAAAGAGTTTCACGATGCGTTTGCTCGGGCATGGTTTAAATTAACTCACAGAGACATGGGTCCAAGAGTCTGTTACTTAGGTAATGAAGTTCCAAAAGAGCAATTAATTTGGCAAGATCCAATTGATAAACCAAAGTACAAACTTAAATCAAAAGATATTAAAGATTTAAAAAACAAAATTTCTAAATCAAAAATATCAATTTCAGATTTAGTTTCTACTGCATGGGCATCAGCTTCAACTTTTAGAGGATCAGATAAAAGAGGTGGTGCAAACGGTGCAAGAATAATGCTAGAACCACAAAAAAGCTGGACTGTGAATAATCCTAAGAAACTATCAACTGTGGTTAAAGCTTTAAATAAAATTAAAGATCAATTTGATAATAAAAAGAAAAGTGTATCAATGGCAGACTTAATTGTATTAGCAGGTGGTGTTGGTATTGAGATGGCTGCTAAAAAGGCAGGACATAAAGTTAATGTTCCATTTTCAGCAGGCAGAGGAGATGCAAGACAAGATCAAACTGATATTCATTCTTTTGGTCTTCTTGAGCCTCAGGCAGATGGTTTTAGAAACTATCTAAATGGAGGCGCTTCAAATGTCTCAGCAGAAGAAAAATTGGTTGATAAAGCACAACTAATGGGTCTGACTGCACCAGAAATGACAGCACTTATAGGCGGTATGAGAGTTTTAAATACTAACTATGATGGTTCAAATTATGGCGTTTTTACAAATAAACCTGGTTCTCTTACTAACGATTATTTCGTAAATCTATTAGACATGAATACTACATGGAAAGAGGAAGATAAATCAGAACAAACTTTTGTTGGAAAAGACAGGAAAACTCAAAAAACTAAATGGAAAGCAACAAGAGTTGATTTGATTTTTGGTTCAAATTCTCAATTAAGAGCTCTTGCAGAAGTTTATGCTTGTGAGGACTCAAGTGAAAAATTTGTTAAAGATTTTATAGCTGCATGGGTAAAAGTTATGAATTCTGATCGATTTGATTTGAAACTAAATTAAATTTAAAAAAAAGATAAAGTTATATGGCAACAGCAAATTTTGAGGATTTCTACGAAGTTCCAAATTTAAATTTTGACATTTCAAAGTTAAAGAATGACTTAGATAAAATTTTGAAATTAAAAAAATTTAATACACCAGGTGTTACACATTTTGGTGCAATTCCATTAAACCAAATTCCAAACGATAAGAGCTCGATTGAAGGGAGTAATATCAGAGGAAAATATTGGACAATCGCAGATGAAACTGGAAAAGAGGTTTCAAGAGATGTTGATATAGATGAGTCTAAATACACACAATTAATACCTGAATTTGAAAATACATACTTTGCTGAAGTTTACAAAGTTCTAAGTAAGAGATTTAAATTGGGAAGGGTAAGGCTTTTATTAAAAGAGCCTAGATCAACTTTGAGTTGGCACAAAGATCCAGAATGTAGGCTTCATGTGCCTATAATCACAAATAAAGGGTGCTCAATGGTTATAGAGAATGTCGCTAAACATTTACCCGCAGACGGGAAAGTTTGGATTACAAATAATACTAAATATCATAATTTTTTTAATGGAGGTGAACAGGCTAGAATACACCTTGTGGCTTGTGTTCTTGAGAGTCCTTTTAAAAACTAATGGAAATTACTAAAGGAATATTTCAAGCATCCCAAAATATTTATCAAAATAATAAAGGTTCCTTACTTAGAACTGTAATTTATACAATTGGACACTTTGCAATTGCGATTACAGTTTTAATGATTGTAGCAGATGTGTCTTTTAAAATTGCACTGACAGATGCAATTGTTGAACCAATTGCAAATTCAATTTGGTATTTTATTTTAGATAAATGGTGGACAAGTAAATCCAAAAGATAATTAGATCGAATACCTCAAAAAAAAGCAATTAGTAATCATTCGCAAAAAAAATTCGATAATAATAATCATTCGCACAGATAATTATTGAAATAAATTTATTTATGATTAGTTTTTTTTCCATGCAAACAGAAAATTATAACTGTAAAAAATGTGGACTAACAATTTCTTCAACTTGTTCCAAGTGTGATAAAATTGTTGATGTTGAAGTTCTTGATGATGGTTGTATTGTTCAGAAAACAAAATGTTTAGATTGTGCGAATGCTCCTGTAATCAAGGATGTTTGTGAACAACAAAAGTAGTTTAACATTAAAAAAAACAAGTCAAATAGATTAAGATTAATTCACACCCCAGGAATCTTCTATTTTAACCCAACCCTTAAAGTTTCCAGTTTTCACCTTACACCAATCATCATTACAATTCTGTATTAACAAAACTCTACCCTTTTCTATTTTTGCTAAAGGTTTTGAAAAATTTGTTGGCTTGCTAAACAGAATTTTATCGATCTTTGGTATTAAAGAATTTACCTTTTTGAGTTGAGAGACATGTATCCATCCACTATTATTTTTGAGATCAATAATCCTTCTAAAATTTTCTTTCTTATCAATCTGCTTAATAGGTAAATTTATTTTTTTATAGATATATTTTATTGGATACTCAAACCCTGGACCATATCTTACATTTACTTTATTTTTTTTTAATGAAAGAAAAAAAGTATCACTTGCAAAAACATTTAATGGAAAAAAAATCCAGAGCAAAATTAAAAAATATAAATTTTTCATTATTGAGTTATACCTATTTTCTATTAAATTTAACTTTTCTAAAATTAAGATTTAAAAGATCAATAATTAATATTTGATTTTTTAAAGTTTGCCCTATTTTCATAATCATTTTTAAGGCTTCATTTGCTTGAGTTGTTCCTACAATTGATGCAGTTGTGCCAAGAACTCCCTCAAATTCACAATTTAGGTCATTGTCTGAAATTTCATTTTCTTGGTAGAAACTTTTTAAAGAAGCTGTTTTTTTATCGTTAAAATCAAAGGTAAATACATGACCATCGAATTTACTGATTGCCCCTGTTACCAATTTTTTTTTCAACTTTACACAGAAATCATTAATTAAAAATTTTGTCTTAAAATTATCTGAACCATCAATTATTATTTCATAATCTTTAATTATATTTTTAATATTATTCTTGTTGAGTCTTGATTTGTAAGTTTTAATTTTAGTAGATGGATTTATTTCTCTCAGTTTTTTTGCGGCTACACTAACTTTTGATTTTTTTATATCTTTAGAGGTAAATAAACTTTGTCTATGTATGTTGGAAAGATTTACGATATCACTATCAACAAGACCAATAGTTCCAATACCAGCTCTGACTAGATTTTCTGCAGCAGGACAACCTAACCCTCCAACACCAACGATTAAAATTTTAGAGGATAAAATTTTTTTTTGACCTCTTGCACCTATATTTTTTAAAACTAATTGTCTTGAGAATCTTTCAATTTGAGATTTGTTAAGACTTTCTCTCATTTACCAGTTGAACCGAAACCACCTGTTCCTCTTATTGAATCTGGAAGTTCATTTGTTTCTTCTAGATCCATTTTTATAACTGGAGTTAAAATCATTTGAGCAATTCTATCATTGTTATTGATCTTAAAACTTTTGTTACCATGATTAAATAAAATAACTTTTATTTCTCCTCTATAATCACTATCAATTGTACCAGGTGTATTTAAAACACTAATATTGCTTTTTGCCGCTAATCCTGACCTTGGCCTTATTTGAATTTCATATTCTTTAGGAAATGCAACTGATAATCCAGTTGGCACTAGGCATGATTCTCCTGGCTTTAATTCAATTGATTTATCTATATATGCCATTAGGTCCATGCCAGATGCACCATTAGTTTTATATGATGGTAATTTTACAGAAGGTTTTAATTTTTTTACTAAAACTTTAATCATTAGTTTAGATGATCAATGATTTTTTCAACTAATTCATCTGAAATTTCTGATTTAGATTTATATTTAAGTCTCTCTATTTTTTTATTTTTATAAAGAATTGATACTTCATTAAAATCTGACTCAAAACCAATTGATTTATTTGATACATCATTTGCAACTATCCAGTCACAATTTTTTTCACTTAGTTTTTTATTAGCATATTTTTCTAAATCATTCGTTTCAGCTGCGAAGCCTACCACAAGTTTTGGTCTCAAGGAGTTATGATTAGAGACATAATCAAGAATATCGACATTTTTTTCCAAATCTAAACAAATTTCATCCTGTTTCTTTATTTTTGTTTTAGAAATTTCTTTAACTTTATAATCACACACTGCTGCTGAAAATATTGCAACTTCGGCTGGTAAACTTTTAAGTGTCGATTGAAACATTTCTTCAGCAGTTTCAACTTTGATCAAATTGATATCATTATTTATTTCTAAGTTTGTTGGTCCTGAAATTAGAGTTGTTTCAAAACCCTTTTTTGATAATGATTTCGCAATTTCATAGCCTTGTTTACCACTTGATTTATTAGATATATATCTTACTGGATCAATGTACTCTTTGGTTGGTCCTGCGGTCACGATTGCCTTTAATTTATTTTTTCGTTTTAAATTTTTGAAATAAATTTTAACCTTATTTATTATCTCTTTTGGTTCCGACATTTTACCTTCACCGTATTCTCCACATGCCATATCCCCAATTTCAGGGCCAATTAATTCATAGTTATAGGTTTTTAGTTTTCTTATATTTTGTTTAGTAGATTGATGTTCCCACATCCTCACATTCATTGCAGGAGCAATAAAAATTTTTTTGTTTGAGGCAAGAGCAACAGTTGAAGCTAAATCATCTGAACTTCCACTAGCAAGTTTAGATATTGTATTAGCTGTTGCAGGGGCAATTAAAATGAGATCTGCCCATCTTGAAAGACTAATATGATCCATTTCTACCTCATTTTCTATACTAAAAAGATCCTGATAAACTTTAGATTGAGATAATGAAGTAATTGAAAGAGGCGTCACAAATTCAGCACCACTTTTAGTAAGAATTGTTTTTATAATTACACCATCCTTTTTTAAAAGTCTGATTAATTCAAGACTTTTATATGCAGCTATACCTCCACAAATTATTAATAAGATTTTTTTTTTATTAATCAAGTTACCCATGGAGTGAATTAAAATACCAATAGACCAAAAATTACAAGGACTAAAAAGCCAATAATAGATTGATTTCTAAAAGCAGTCATTTCTGATTTTTTTGTATTCAAAGCAGTATAGGAGTTTGAGTTTTGTGGAATTTGACCGCTAGCTAAATATGTTAAAGCTTGATTAGCCTTGTCCATTATTTCCGGAAATTCCGGTAATCTTTTAATCACTTCAGATGTACTTTGAATTGTTTCATTGATTGTGGTCATAGGATCTTTTGTTTCTCTTAACCAATTCTCTAGAACAGGTTTAGATGTAGTCCAAATGTTTGTATTTGGATTTAATTTTCTGGCTACCCCCTCCACCACAACCATTGTTTTTTGGAGCATCAGAAGCTGGGGTTGTGTTTGCATGTTAAATTTTTCTGTAACATCAAATAATTGTTTTAATAATTTTCCACCAGAAATATCCTTTACTGTTTGACCAAAAATTGGTTCACCAATTGATCTTAGGGCTTGAGCAAGGTCATCAATTGGAACCTCTTTAGGAACCAGTCCAGCAACTAAATGCACTTCTGCTACTTTACGATAATCTCTTTGAATAAAACCAAATAATATTTCTGCCAAAAATCTTTTACTCATTTTATCAAGCCTACCCATTATTCCAAAATCAATTGGAACTATATGACCATTATTATCTATAAATACATTTCCTTGATGCATATCAGCGTGAAAAAACCCATCTCTCACTGCATGTCTTAGAAAATTTTGAATAATGTCGTTTGCGATTTTTTCAGTATTTAAATTTCTTTTTTTTAGCTCCTCTGTTTCCCTAATAGAAATCCCGTCGACCCAATCTAATGTCATTACATTTTCACTTGTAAAATTCCAATAAATTTCTGGAACTCTAAACCCAACATCATTTTTAGTATTTTCTGCATATTCATTAGCTGCAGCTGCTTCAAATCTTAAATCCATTTCTAAATTTGTTATTTCTTTAAGTAAAAAAACTACTTCGACCAATTTTAACCTTTTTGTCTTTTTAATAAACGACTCCACTAAAAAAGCAAAAAGCATAATTGCATCAATCTCATCATTAAAAATTTTCTTTATGTTTGGACGTAAAATTTTTATAGCAACATCCTTGATAGTACCGTTGTCGTTGATTTGAGCTTTATGAACTTGAGCTATGGAGGCTGCCGCAACAGGCTCACTTAAATCTATTATTGATTTATATGTTTCCTCCCCTAAATCATTTTTTATGATTTCTTTAGCTTGTATAAGTGAAAATGGTGGCAACTTATCTTGAAGATTTTCAAGTTGTTTTGAGAGATTCTCTCCAATTATATCTGGTCGTGTAGCTAAAAATTGTCCAAGTTTAATAAAAGTTGTACCCATAGACTCTAAAGAATCTGATAATCGTTCGCCCTCACTTTTAATTAAGTTCTTTTTTTTAGGTGAAAAAGATATTGCTAAAAATTTAAATAGTAATGTGATTGCTAATGGCGGCTTTTGAAATTTTGAGACTATCTCCAATATATCTGAGTGAGCTATTTTTCGTCCAAGTTTAAATAAAGTTATAATTTTTTTTATCATTAAACTTTCCAACCACTATGTATAGATACTATTCCATTAGAGAAGTTTCTGTAATTGCATTTTTGAAATTTACTCATTTTCATATATTGTAAAAGTTCCTCTTGATTGACAAAATTATCAATACTTTCAATAAGATAATCATAAGGTTCTCTTTGTCCAACAACGTATTTACCAACTAAAGGAATTAATTTTGAATAATTTTTATAGATAAGTTCTAAGTTTTTATTTTGTATTTTGGAAAATTCTAAACAAAAAAATCGTCCACCTTTTTTTAAAACTCTATATGCCTCTGATAAAGATTTATCTAGATTTTTTGTATTTCTTAAGCCAAAACTAATCGTATAAAAATCAAATGAATTACTTTTGAGGGGGAGTTTTTCTGCACCAGAAATTATCCATTTTATATTTTTATAATTTTTTAGCTTTTCTTTTCCTTTGGATACCATTCCTCTGTTTGGATCGACGCAAGTAATATGATTATTGATATTAGTGTTATCTAGATAAAGTTTTCCTATATCTCCAGTACCGCAAGCAACATCAACCAAGCTTTTATTTTTTGATGGTCCCATCATATTGATTAAGTTTTTTTTCCACAGTCTATGTATTCCAAATGACATAAAATCATTCATTAAATCATATCTATCAAAAACTTGATTAAATACGCCCTGAACTAACCCTTTTTTATTTTGAAGATGTTGTTGCATTTTTAATTAATTATTCATTTAATATAATAGTAAATGCCAGAATTACCAGAAGTAGAAATAGTCCGACAATCTTTATTAAAAAATATAAAAGGTAAAAAAATCAATAAAGTTTTGGTTAGAAACAGAAACTTAAGATTTAAATTGGAAACCTCTTTTGAAAAAAAGCTAAAAAATAAATTTATTTCAAATATCAAAAGATTCTCAAAATATTTGATTATTGAGCTGGAAAATAAAAGTTTTTGTATAGTCCATTTAGGAATGTCGGGAACAATTCACATTATTAAAAATAAAAAAAACAATCTTCCCACTAACGCTAGTTTTTATAATTCACCAAATTTGCCCAAAAATCACAATCATGTTGAATTTTTCTTTAAGAATATCAAGTTAATTTATAATGACCCTAGAAGATTTGGCTATTTTCAATTTTTCAGTGATTTTAAAAGTTTAAAAAAAAAGTTTAAAAGTTATGGTCCAGAACCCTTTAATAAAAAATTTAATTCGAAGTATTTGATTAGTTATTTTAAAAAAAAAGACAAGAATATAAAAAATTTTTTGTTAGATCAAAATTTTGTATCTGGAATCGGAAATATTTATGCGAGTGAAATTTTATATTTATCAAAAATTAATCCCTTATTACCTGCTAAATATTTAAAAAAAAATCAATGCAAAAATATAGTTATAAATTCAAGAAAAATTTTACAAAATGCTATAAGAAAAGGTGGATCAACCATAAGGGATTTTAAAAATACCAAAGGTGACCAAGGTAATTTTCAAAAAGAGTTTAAGGTTTATGGTAGAGATAAACAAAAATGTAAAAGATTTAGTTGTTCGGGAACAATTAATAAAATAACTCAATCAAATAGATCAACATTTTTGTGTGAAATATGTCAAAAATATTAAATATATTATTGACCAGGCCTATTTAAGTGGTTATACCCCTGCAAATTATGGCTAATACAAAATCAGCAATTAAAAGAATTAGACGAATATCTAAACAAACTGGGGTTAACAAAGCGAGAAAGAGTAGATACAAAATTGCATTAAAAAAGATGAACGTTCTGATTGAAAATAAAAAAAAATCTGAAGCTTTAAAGTTCTTACCCAAGTTGAATTCCGAGTTAATGAAGATTGCTAAAACTGGAATTATAAAAAAACAAAATGCATCTAGGAATGTATCAAGAATTACAAAAAAAATAAGTTCCTTATAATTTTCTATACCTGAAGTTGATTCAACTTAAACAATACGCTTCATATATGATGCGTTAATCTTAGATTACAATATTTAGAATTAGTAAAAAAACATTATATTTAATTCAATTATAAATTTTATTTATTTTTTTAATACACAAAAAAAAAATTTGTCAAAGAAATTTTTAAAAAAAATTTTTACACAATCCCAGATTTTATTTATTTTCAATTTTGCAAAATAATTTGTTGCAATACCCATCATTATTGATGTAACTGGAGTCTCTCCAAAAAAATGAACAATACGCACACTAATAAAAGTTTTGATAAGATTAATCTTGATTGGAAACTGATTCAGTCTGAATTAAAACTCAAATTGGGAATTGAAGTTTATGAGAGTTGGATAAAAAAAATTGATTTACATGAAGAGTTTAATAATTATATCTTATTAACTGTACCTACCAGGTTCATTCGTGATTGGATTACTTCAAGATACCTAGATCAAATTCTGCAAACTATCAAAAAACATAAAAAACAAATTATCAGGATAGAATTTAAGATTTTAGAAAAAAAGGATACAAATAGTGAAAAATTTGACGATTTTAATAAAATGAAACAGACTCAAAAAGTCTCATTTATTAAAGACTCTCATCTCCAGTATAGTCGAATAGATCCTAATAAAAGATTTGAAAACTTTTTAATTGGCTCAAGTAATGAAATAGCTTTTGAAGCTTCTTTAAAGGTGTCTCAGAATATTTCTCATTATAATCCGCTTTATATATATGGAGGCGTAGGTTTAGGTAAAACTCATCTTCTAAATTCTATTGGCTATGAAATGAGTAAAAACAAAAAAGTGATGTTTATTTCAGCTGAACGTTTTATGTATCAATTTGTAAAATCAATTAAATCTAATGATATGGTTAAATTTAAAGAGTATTTTAGAAATACAGATGTTTTATTAATAGACGATATTCAGTTCATGAATGGCAAAGAAGCTATGCAGGAAGAGTTTTTTCACACTTTTAATGCACTTTTGGATAAAGAGTCACAAATAATTGTTTCAGCTGATAGACCACCTAACAAGCTATCTAGAATTCAAGAAAGAATTAAGTCAAGATTCTCTGGAGGTCTAGTAGTGGATATTCAAAAACCTGAGTATGATTTAAGAAGAAAGATCATCGATCACAAGATAAATGAATTAACTATTCTATATGCTGACAAGGTAAATGTTACAGATGAAATTCAAGATTTTATAAGTAATAAGATCACCACTAATGTAAGGGAATTAGTTGGAGCAATAAATCGTATAGTTTCATTTTCGAGGGTTTATAACAAACTACCAAGTTTGTCTGAGACAAAGATTATTTTGAAAGATTTATTAAATTTAACAGAAAATAACGTAACAATAGACTCAATACAAACAATTGTCTGTAAATTTTTCAAAATTAGTAAAAATGAGATGTTATCATCAAGAAGATCGAGATATTTAGTTAGACCAAGACAGACAGCTATTTACCTAACTAAAATTTTAACTACAAAATCGTTACCAGAAATTGGGCGAGAATTTTCAAATCGAGATCATACGACTATAATTCATTCTGTGAAAACAATAGAAAAATTAAAAGAAAAAAATCAAGATATGAATGATAATATAAATAAATTAAAAAATATTATTTTATATAATAAAGAAGGATGAAATTTAACGTTAATCAAAAGGAGCTTCAAGAAGCATTAAGTTATTGTCAAGGTGTTATAGAAAAAAGAAGTACGTTGCAGATACTTTCTAATGTATTAATAGATGCGAGTAACTCAAAATTAACAATCACAGCCACAGATCTTGATTTAATTTTCATCCATCAAATTGAAAATGTTGAAATTTTAGAGGAGGGAAATACAACTACAACCTCATCAATTATGTTTGATATCGTCAGAAAATTTTCTTCAGACAAAAAATTAAACTTATCAATGAATAGCGGAAACAAACTTCAACTAGAGTCCGATAAATCGATATTTAATCTAAATTGTATAAATTCCTCAGAGTTTCCGCTTACTGACGAAAATTTTAATGATAATACTTTTACAATTAATTCAAAACATTTTTTAAAATTACTTAATAAGTGTAAGTTTTCAATATCGAATGATGAAACACGTCATTACTTAAGTGGTATATATTTTCATCAAACCGAAGTTGAGGATAAGATCTATTTGACTGCTGTCGCAACTGATAGTCATAGGATGTCAATTTCAAAAATAAGATTAAGTGAAAAAATAAATTTTGAACCAATTATTCTTCCAAAAAAAACTATTTTCCAGCTTTGCTCTTTACTAGATAATTATGATGGTGACCTTAAAATATCTAACTTAAAATCAAAAATTAAGTTTGAATTAACTAATAGTATTTTGATTTCTAAATTGATTGATGGAAAATTTCCAAATTATGTACAGGTAATTCCTAAAAATAATCAAAAAAAATTAGAGACTAATCTCAAATCATTCTTAGGATCTATTGATAGAGTAGCATCAGTATCACTAGATAAAAAAGATGGAGTTAAGTTTAAGCTATCTAAGGGTACATTAAATCTTTCTGTAAATAATACTACCAGTGGTGATGGTAATGAAACTTTAGGTGTTCAATTTGACCACGATTTAGAAATTAGTTTTAATTCGAGATATTTAATAGATGTTGCTTCACAGCTTGATGGTGAAAAAATTGAGTTATTTTTAAATGATACAGGATCGCCAGCTTTAATAAAAGATCCTAGTGATTTTGATAGTATTTATGTAGTAATGCCCATGAAAGGCTAATTTATAAGATTTAGTTCTGAGTAAATTTTATCTTCTAAAGTTTTAAGAAATGTCTCTTTTTCTAAATCATTATTTATTCGTTGCATTATAGATATAGTGATAGTTCTATTACTAATTTTTTTCCCTGATTTAGGCCAAACATATCCAGAATTAATTGCAATTGGTTGACAAGCAATTTTAAGTTTTTCATAAATTCTAGAGGCTCCTTTTTTAAAAGGTGGTCTTTCATTAGGTAAAACTCTAGTTCCTTGAGGAAAAATTATCAAAGGTCTATCTGAATTAGTAACTAAACTTAAAATTTCATCATAAAAACTGAGATTATCTTTTGTAATTTGACCTCTTTTAATTGATATGGAACCAATTTTTTTCAGATACCATCCAAATATAGGTATGAATAATAATTCTTTCTTAAGAATAAATACTGGTGAGTTAAATAAAGTTTGAAGGAAGAATGTTTCAAACATTGATTGATGTGATGCTGCTATAAAAAATTTTTCATCTCTAATAATATTTTCAGTCCCTTTGATTATTATTTTTGTTGAAAGAAAAAATTTTAAGCAAAAACTCGCCCAGTGACCCATTAACTTACCACCAAATAACACTACTTGTTTAGGTAAGAAAAATGAGGGCAAAAAAATTATTGAAATAGTAATAATTCCAGTAAAAAAAAATAATGAAAATATAAAGTTTCTTAACATTGTGTTAAAAGCTAGATTATTTCCGTGTACTTTTGTCTTTTTCTAATTACATTAATCTTTGAACCTTTAATTAATAATTCTATTGGTTTAGGTCTTAAATTATAATTTGAGCTTAAAGACATACCGTAGGCGCCAACATCGCATATAGCTATTAAATCTTTTTCCTTTAATTTTTGAAATTTTTTTAAAGTTATAAATTTATCGGTACTTTCACAAATTGGACCAACAAATTCATAAGGTTTATTTGATATTTTATTAGATTTTATCACTGGCAAAGTCCTATGAAATGCTCCATATAATGCGGGTCTCATAAGATCATTCATAGCAGCATCTAAAATTATAAATTTTTTCCTACCACTGTCTTTAATGTAAATGACTTTACTAATTAAAATACCAATATTACCAATTATAGATCTTCCAGGTTCAAAAATAATTTTTACTTTATGTTTTTTGAGAAAATTATTAATTGCAGTGTTATACTGTTTATAATTAAGCGTTTTGTTTTTATCAGAATAATTAATTCCCATACCACCACCTAAATCAATAAATTCGAATTGATGATTAGTCTTGTCTAAAATATGGCTAACAGCTTTAAGCATTTTTCCATAGGGTTTATGATCTAATATTTGGCTTCCTATGTGAACACTCAAACATTTTAAGTCTATATTCTTTGAACTTTTACAAAAATTAACAATTTTATGAAATGTATTTTTATTTACTCCAAATTTATTCTCCTTTTTCCCTGTAGAAATTTGATTTAGTGTTTTCGCGTCGGTATTAGGATTAAGTCTTACCCCAACTCTAACTTTTTTATTTCTTAATTTTGCAAGTCTATTTATTTCTATTATTTCACTCAATGACTCAGCATTAATGAGCAGTATTTGCTTATTTATTGCAAAATTCAGTTCACTAGAAGTTTTTCCAACTCCAGAAAATACTATTTTATTTGGTTTTATTCCTGCTTTTAAGGCCATCATAAGTTCACCTAAAGAAACTACATCAGCTCCTAAACCAAATTTTTTAATTTCTCTAATTAATTTAATATTGGTATTAGATTTTACTGCAAAACAAATTAATGGTGAAAAAGATTTAAAATTTTTTTTAAATTTGTTTATATTTTCTTTTAATTTTGAATATGAATAACAATAAAAAGGTGTTCCAAATTTTTTAGCTATTCTCTGGAAATTGACTTTTTCCACTGTTAGTCTTTTATTAATATATTTCATGAAATTTTGTTAATTATAATTGTTGGTACTTTAATTTCTTTATTTAAAACTTTATATTCAGGATCACCTTTCTTTCCACAAGAAACTAAAATACAACAAACTAAAATAACAAATTTAATTTTTTTAATCATCTCAATTTTCTATATTTCCTTATCATCTTTTTGATATTATCAAAAGATGTTCCACCATATGATTTTTTGGAATTGACAGAATTCTTTAAATCAAACACTTTTAACACATCCTTTGTTAATGTTGGTTCTACCTTTTTTAAGTCTTCCATGGATAATTCATTTAGTTTTTTCTTTTTCTTTTCAGCTAAATTCACTAGCAAAGCTGTTTTTTGGTAAGCTTTTCTAAAAGACATTGAATTATTTTTAACTAGATAATCCGCTAAATCTGTTGCAGTAATGTAACCTGAATATGCTAATTCAAGCATTCTTCTTTTATTAGGACTTACATTCTTAAGAATTTCATTAAATATTTTTAAACTTTGAAAAAGAACATCATATGATTTAAAAATAATTTCTTTATCATCTTGAAGATCTTTGAAGTATGAAAGAGGTAATCCTTTTAATATAGTAAACATTGAAAATAAATTACCAAAAGTAATTCCAGATTTACCTCTTAAGTATTCTAAAAGATCAGGATTTTTCTTTTGCGGCATTATTGATGAACCAGTTACTATTTTATCTGACAGGTTTATCAGATTAAAACCATCAGAATTCCAGATAATTAATTCCTCAGAAATTCTTGATAAATGTAACGAACAAACAGAAACACTGTAAAGAAAATCTAAAACGAAATCTCTATCCGCTACAGTATCGATTGAATTATTTGTAGGCTTTTCAAAACCAAGTTTTTTTGTTGTATATTTCCTGTCAATGTTAAAAGAAGTTCCAGTTAATGCAGCAACACCTAATGGGTTTTCATTTAAACTGTCTAAATTATTCTTAAATCTGTCTTTGTCTCTTTTAAACATCTCTACGTAAGCCATTAGATAGTGTGCAAATGAAACTGCTTGTGCATTTTTCAAATGAGTAAAACCTGGCATAATAGTATCTACATTTTTTTCAGCTAAATTAATTGAATTTTTAATTACGTTATTTAACATCAAACTAATTTTTTGATTTGCAGATTTAATCCAGATCTTAAAGTCGGTTATTACTTGGTCGTTTCTAGATCTTGCTGTGTGAACATATCCAGCCTCTTCACCAATTATTTGAAACAGTCGTTTTTCAATATTAATATGAATATCCTCGTATTTTTTATTAAATTCAAATTTTTTATTAGATATTTCTTTTTCAATTTTATTTAGTCCATAAATAATTTTATTTTTTGTTCTAAAAGAAATTATTTTTTGTTTAAATAACATTTCTACATGAGCAATAGAACCATTTATGTCTTCTTTATACAGTCTCTTATCTACATCAATAGAGCTACCTATTTTTTGTGAGAGATTAGAAGAATTATTTTTAATTCTTGTATTCCATATTGTCTGGTTGTTTTTATTTTTTACCATGATAATTAATTATACCTATTTAACATGAGATTATTAATAATATTTATTTTAATGCTATCAAATTCTTTTGCTAGTGACGCATCCGATATAAAAAATTTAGTCATTAATAAAGAGTTAAAAAATTACAGTGATATAACGTTTTTAAACATCAAAAATAAAGAATTATACTTAAATGATTATAAAGGAAATCTAGTTTTATTGAATTTTTGGGCAACTTGGTGTGCTCCATGTAAAGATGAAATGCCATCTTTAGATTTGTTAGCTGAAAATCCAAATTTAGATAATCTAAAGATATTTCCTATAAATATTGGCAAGGATACTAGTCAAAAATCTTTAAATTTCTTTGAAGATTTGAAGATAAAAAATTTAGAAATATATTTTGACTCGCCCAATACATTGGCAAAGAAATTTAAATTAAGAGGTCTTCCTACAACTATACTTTTTAACAAAGATGGACTTGAGTTTGCAAGAATAATTGGATCAATCGACTTTGTTGATGAAAAATTTGTTAAGTGGTTCAGTAATTTTAATTAATTTTTAAAAAAATATGCAAAAGCAACTAAGGCTATAATTGCTATAAATTGTAGCAGGACTCTTAACTGCATTAATTTGTTAGAGTATTTCTTACTTGTTTCTCCACCTTTAAATAAAGTTCCAATACCAAGAATTAAAACTAAACCAACAGCCACAAGTAAGATTATAGATAAAATTTTTACTAATATTCCAGAAATCATAAAATTATAGTAGGCTGTTTTATAGATAAAAAAACATAAATCAATTACTATGACATTTTGCCTTGATACAACCATTATAAAACCAGAAAAAGATGTGAAAATTGAAAACGCAGTCATTTTACTACATGGGTACGGAGGTGATGGTAAAGATATAAGTATGCTTTCATTAAATTGGAAAAGACACCTTACAAATACAATTTTTCTCTGCCCGAATGGTCATGAACCTTGTCCAATAAATCCATCTGGCTATCAATGGTTTGATCTTACAAAAGATGATCCAAAATACATTTTAAATGAGACAATCAAGGCTGAAAAAAAACTCAATCAATTCATAGATGAGGTAAAAATTAAATATAATCTTGAAAACGATAAAATTTGTTTGTCTGGTTTTAGTCAAGGATGTATGATGTCAATTAATTTAGGGCTTACATCTAAAAATAGATTTAGTTGTGTTGTAGGTTTCTCTGGTAAGATTATTAATCAAGAGGATCTCAAACAAAGAAAGAGAACATCAACAAATATTCTTTTAATTCATGGTGATTCTGATCAAGTTGTCTCACCCAATTATATGTTAGAGGCAAAAGATTTTTTTATTAGATCTAATATTGAAATAGAGACCCATTTAATTAAGAATTGTGACCATCATATTCCTATCGAAGCTTCCAGTATAGCATTAAATTATATTTTAAAAAAAAATAAAATGAGTTCTTAATATTGAAATCATTTTTTATTTAAGTTAAAATTAATTTATGAACAACTTTATTGAACAAGATGTATCATTAGAAAAATGTCCTGCATTAGTTTTAAATGCTGATTATAGACCTTTAAGCTATTATCCTTTATCATTATGGTCTTGGCAAGATACAGTAAAGTCAGTTTTTTTAGATAGAGTAATTATAGTAAGTAGTTATGATAGAATTGTACGAAGTCCATCATTCAAAATGCAGCTTCCAAGCGTTATTGCTCTTAAAGATTACATAGTTCCACAATCTAAACCAAGTTTTACAAGATTTAATGTTTTTTTAAGGGATAAATTTTCTTGTCAATATTGTGGAAGTGGAGAGGAATTAACTTTTGATCATTTGTTACCAAGATCAAAAGGCGGAGAAACACACTGGGATAATGTTGTAACAGCATGTTCAGCATGTAATGTTAAAAAGGGTGGAAAATTATTAAAATCTTCAGGAATGAAACTTAATCAATATCCTTATCAACCATCAACTGAAGATTTACATAGAAATGGAAAGAATTTTCCTCCTAATTATTTACATAAAAGTTGGATGGACTATTTATATTGGGATGTTGAGCTAGAAGCTTAAAATTAAATTTTCTCAGAAATATTTATTGCTAATTTAGATCCAGTTTTGATAATTCTGTCCATTATAGCGTAAAAGCCTTTTTTTGTTGCACCCTCTTCATAAGCAATATCCTTATGATCTAATTCATCTTGTCTAAATTTTGTAATTTTCTTTTTTAATTCTTCCTCTTCAGGACCAAGCTGATTAATTTGATCTAAATAATGTTTGTCAATAACTTCTTCAACGGATGCTGTACATAGCATTGCAGCTTTTTTGCCTAATAATGTAGAGCCAAAACCCAAACCAACACCAAGTAAATCCCATAAGGGTAAAAATTTTGTTGGTTCTATATTTCTTTTTTTTATTTCTTTTTCAAAAAATTGACAATGTTCTATTTCGTGTTCTTTCATATCTTCAATTGTTTTTTTTAAACTTTCATTTTTTACAATAGTGTTTAAAGCTAACAATTGGCCCTCATAGATTTTGACAGCACCTCTTTCACCGGCATGATCAACTCTAATAAATTCCTGTACTCTTTTATTTGTTTTTTTCATATTTCTTAAAAATTTTTAAAAGTGTTATAATAAACAATAAACTGATTACAATATTAATGCTTGTGAGTGATAATCCAAAAATCCTAAATGTCACATCTTTACAACTTATTGTTTTTTCACTTAATTGTTTAAGCAAATCTTCTTTAATGACAATTTCTGTCGAACTCTTTACTCCACAAACAGATGACTCCTGAAAAAAACCTTGTTCAATTCCAAAATGATAAAATGAAATTGCAAAAGAGAATATAAAAGTAAGGATTAATAACATAACTAAGAATTTCTGATTTTTTTTAATTAAAAAGATTGCCATAATTATCATAATGCCTAATCCATAGGGAATTCTCTCTATTAAACATAAATTACAAGGCTGATGTCCAAGAATATATTCTATAAAAAAAGCAGAAATTAAAGCAATAAAGCTAAATAAAAAAATTATTTTTAAATAAAATTCAGCTTTTAAATTAAACATTAGATTTAAAAATTAGATAAACCACTAATCCAACAATAACAATTAATATCCCAATTATCGTAAACCATTTTGACCCATGTTTATCCATAAATTCATTAAACAAGTCTCCAAACTTATAAGAGAGATATGACACTAAAAAAAATCTTAATCCTCTAGAAATTAAACTTATTAAAACAAATATTAAAAAATTAAATCCTATGAGACCACTTGCAATCGTAAAAACTTTATAAGGAAGAGGGGTAAAACCTGCTAAAAAAAGAATCCCTAGCCAAGCATAAAAACCATCATTTTTTATCAAGCTTTCTTTTAAATTATATAGTTTATCCTCATAACCATAAAAATTCATTATATGTGCTCCAAACTCGAAAAAGAATGCTCCAATTACATAGCCGAGCATACCACCTAAAACTGAAAATATTGTTGTTATAAAAAAAATTTTTTTAAAATCCGCTTTTTTGGAGATTACCATCGGAACAACCATAACGTCAGGAGGAATAGGAAAAAAAGAGCTCTCAACAAATGACACAATTGCTAAGTAATATTTAGAACTTTTGTGACCTGCTAAATCTAAACATTTTTTGTAAAGATTTTTAAACATTTTTTGGTTTTAATATAATTTTAGTTCTTATACTATTTAATAAATTATTAAACAATCGGGGCGAATGGCGGAACTGGTAGACGCGCACGACTCAAAATCGTGTTTCGCAAGAAGTGAGAGTTCGATTCTCTCTTCGCCCACCAAATTATGCAATTAAGTAGAATAAACAGTTTAGTAGAACTTTTTTTTTCTAAGTATAAAGAAATAAACTCAGTTGCCGATAAGCCATTTTTAAAATGGTTAAAAGAAAATGAAAAAAATTTTTTAACTTGGGAACAAGTTGCGTTAAAAATTCAAATTTTGTCTGAATACTTAAGAACAAATTTAGCTGATGGAGACCGATGTATACTATTATCTGAAAACCGACCAGAGTGGCTTATCTCTGATATATCGATTATGAATGCAGGTGGAGTAACAGTGCCATTATTTACAACTTATTCAGAGAAAGATTATGAATACATCATTAATGATTGTAAGCCAAAAATTTGTATTGTCTCTAATGAAATCCAATTAAAAAAAATTGAAAAATTTATTTCAGAAGAGATTAAAGTTTTATCTATTGAAAATATAAATGAAAGAGTTGAAAACATAGAAAATATATTCGATGCATATTTAGAAAAAAAGAAATCAGATACTTATATAAGTTTTAATCAAAATCTTGAAAGGAAAGATCTTGCTTGTATAATTTATACATCCGGAACGACTGGTAATCCTAAAGGGGTAATGCTTAGTCATGGAGGAATTTTATCAAATTGTGAGGGAGCTCAAGAAATATTAAATCAATTAGTTCAGGATAGTGAACCTACTTTTTTAACATGGTTACCATTATCTCATTCATATGAGCACGCAGTTCAATTTGTTCAAATTTCACTTGGTGCAAAAATTTATTATGCTGAAAGTCTAGAGAAGTTATTATCCAATATGTCCATTGCAAAACCCACGATTATGACAGCTGTCCCAAGATTTTATCAAAATTTGTACAGTAAAATTTCAATGAATTTTTCAAAACAAAAAGGGCTTAAGAAAAAATTGATATTATCCACTATCTCGCTTGGTACCAAAAAACTAAATAATGAGAATTTAACATTGAGAGAAAAATTAATTAATTTTTTTTGTGAAAAACTAGTAAGAAAAAAGATTAAAAATCAGTTTGGTGGAAAACTAAAGGCTTTTGTATCTGGAGGTGGTGCTTTAGACCAAAAAATTGGAGAATTTTTAAACGCAATAGGATTGCCAACTCTCCAAGGTTATGGTCTTACAGAGGCCTCACCTGTTGTAAGTTGTAATATTCCTGGAAAAATCAAAATCGATACAGTGGGGCCTCCTTTTAAAACAAACCAGGTAAATATAGCTGCGGATGGCGAAATTTTAGTTAAAGGTGAAAATGTCATGCTTGGTTATTGGAACATGAAAAAAGAAACAACTGATGTAATAAGAAATGGCTGGTTGCATACTGGTGATATTGGAGAGATCACAGAAGATGGAAATTTAAAAATTACTGATAGAAAGAAAGAAATAATAGTTAATCTTGGTGGTGACAACATTTCACCATCTAAAATTGAAAATTTATTATGTTTAAATGAAAAAGTTAAACAAAGTTTTGTTTATGGAGATAAAAAAACTTATTTAGTTGCGTTAATTGTTTCTGAAAGTACCGAAAATAGAAAAGAAATTGAAATTTTTTTAGAAAATATAAATAAAACTTTATCTTTAGTTGAAAAAGTTAAAAAATTTAAACTAATAGATGAAGAATTTTCAATTGAAAATGGAATGTTAACACCAACATTAAAATTAAAAAGAAAAAAAATTTTAGATAAATATAAAGATGATTTAGAAAAACTTTATTAATTTATTAAAAATATTTGATTATAAAGCGCATAAACACTAACTTTTTTACACTTTTAAAAATTAAAAATTATATTTTTATAAAAATTTTTTTTCAAAATTTTATACTTCAATTAAAGAATTGACATAACGTGTATAAAAAAATAAAAATAAGTTAATCGCGAATCAATTTGATTCGTTTAACTAAAAAGGGAGCTAAAGATGCCTAAGAGAAGAAAAAAAGCGAAGAAGGCTAAGAAAAAAGCTAAGAAAAAAGCTAAAAAAAGAAGAAGAAGATAATAACTTAGTATTCTTTATAAAAAACGCTTCTCATAACTTTATGTGTGAGAGGCGTTTTTTTTACTCGTCTATTTGTTGTTCCTCATCATCTGAAATTGGCTCTTCAACGGTTAATTCACTTGTACTTGTAGTTGAACTTGATGATTTAGTATCTTTTTCTTCTTCCTTTACTTCCTTATTAAGATTTCTTTTTAGAGCTTTATCAAGTTTTTTTTGTGTATCTTCTCTTGAAACATTTAAAACAATTTGGAATTCTGAAAGAATTCGATCATAAGCTTTCTCAAATAGTTGCCTTTCACTATAAGATTGATCAATCATAAGATCATCACCTTTATTAAGATCTCTTACTACCTCCGCTAATTCATAAATTTTACCAGAGGAAATTTTAGCCTCATATTCTTGAGCTCTTCTACTCCACATAGACCTTTTAATTTTTGGTTTACTTTTTAAAATTGAAATACTTTTATTAACTTGATTAATAGTTGAAAGCGGACGTAAATGAGATTGTTTATTGACTGGTACCATACCGTTAGCTTTGTCTTTTTCAAACTTTATAATATAGGTTTCAACATCTATTCCACCAATATTAATTTTCTTAAATTCTGTAATTTGACCTACACCGTGTTTTGGATACACAACATAATCTTTAATTTTATATTCCCTCTTTTCAGTATTTTGTTTTTTTACTTTTTTGATTTCAGGTTTAATCTCATTGCTCTTAGGGATTCTTAAATTTTCATTTTGAATTTCAGTTTTTTGTTTGCTCTTTTTTTCAACCTTCTTTAGAATTTTTGAAATCTTCTTAGCTTTTTTTACTTTAATAATTTTTGTTTTTTTATTTTTTTTGTTTGATTTTTTTTTGACTTTTGGTTTAGTTTTTTTTTTAAAGGTTTTCTTTAAAATATTTTTCAAACTTATTTTGCTCATTTTTATATTTTTCGTGATCCGAAGGTGGATCTTTTTTCTCGCTTATGTTGGGCCAGATCTCAGAATATTTTTTATTGATTTCTAACCATTCCTCACTGCCTGGCTCTATATCAGCTTTAATAGCATCAACAGGACATTCAGGTTCACAAACGCCACAATCTATACACTCATCAGGTTTAATTACAAGCATATTTTTTCCCTCATAGAAACAATCTACTGGACAAACTTCAACACAGTCCATTAATTTACATTTGATACATTTATCATTTACTATGTATGTCATAATCAGATTTTATTTTTAATTCTCTCCTTAATATCGCCCATTAATTTACTGTCAATATATAACAGTCCACCTAATCTTCTCATTAAACTTGTCTCATAAATATCTGCTTCATTATTTGAGTAAATTATTCTCCAAAGTGTCTCAATTATTTTTATTTTATCGTTTTCCTCCATATTTTTTACTTCTTTTGTAAATTCTAAAATTTGATTTGAATTTTCTTCAATTTTTTTTCCATCTATAAATATTTTTTCCAAATTTTCATCGTTCGCACCTATTTGTAAAAGAGCTTGTTTTATAATTTTTTCTTCACTGTCCGAAAAGTTCTCATCAATTTTAGCTGCGTGAATTAAAAGTGCAGCTACCTTAGATAGATTACTACTTTCACTCTTATCTTTTTTAAAAAACATACTTTTAATTAAGATTTAAATTTTTTAGAATACCAAATGGGCTCTCTTTAATATTCTCTTTATTTTGAAACTTTACTTTCTTTTTTGGTGTATATTTAAAGAAAACTTCATTATTTTTTTCGGAAATTTTATAGCTCATAGCTTTAAGTAGTTGCTTAAAATCATCTTTATTACATCCTAATAAATTTAACATTTCTGGTATCATTTTTATTTCCTTCACATCTTTTTTATCTGAATTTATTATTTGTACAAATAATCTCTCTAAAATGTCTATTCTAATATAGAAATTATTAAATTTTTCAAATCCACAAAGTAACATAAAATTTTTGTTTTGAATTTTGTTATCATTTAAAAAATTTAGGCCGAAAGTTGGAGGTTCTAAATTGAAGTATTTTTGATTATGATTTTTCCACAACAGTGTTCTTAACGAAACTGGCTCTGGTTTGATTAATTTAAATAAGAAGACATGGTATCTACCAAATTTTACACCCAGGTCTCTTAAAATTTTTCTATCATTTTGGTCTAATTTCTTTAAATACTCAGTTACCTTATCTCTCTTGATGACGCCATTATTTTCATAAAGTTGATAAGCTAAGGCCTTTATCGATGAATTCTTATCTTTTAAATTCTTTAAATCATATAGACTTTTTAAAACTGTTGAAATTTTATTCTTTAACCATTTTTCTAAAAAAGTAATTAATTTACTTTTTTGAGTTTGCTCTAACATGTCATCCACTAATAATTCTATGTTAGGGCTCAAATAATCTTTACCAGGAATTAATTTACCAATTGTTGCATTGTTCCAATAAATCTTAGAGTCATTTTTTAACTCAACAAGACCTGTATCAATGACAATTTGAATTCTCTTTTCAAGTTCCGGTCCTATTGTCTTTCTTGCAGCTTTTTTTAGAGATTTAATATCAGTCTCTAAAGCTTCTTTCTTGAGATCTAGTTCTAATTTAAGTCCATTTATTTTACCTATAAATTGATCATCGATCATAACATTATTATTTTCTAAAATTTTAGTATCAAATTCCATATCTTGTTTTAAACCTCTGGCAAGTACACTTGCTCTTTTATCAATAAATGTTTTTGTAAGCTCTTCATGAAGTCTATCTGAAAGTTTGTCCTCTAAGAATTTAGTTTTTTCAATCCAGTAATTTTGGTTTTCGACCCAATTGTTTTTATTTGAAACATATGACCAAGTTCTCACATTTGCAATTCTATTCGCTAAAGAATCTACATTTCCGTCCAATTTATCAAGTTTCATAAGCTGTAAATGCATAAAATTATCCGGTATTTTCCCTTTTTCACTATTTAAAAAATTGAATACTTTTTCAACTACATCGATGTGATTTCCGTAAGTTTTCTTTACAAAGTCAGGAATTTGACAGCATTCCCATAGTAGCATCAGCGTTTTTTTTGCACCTGAAAAATTATATAAGTCCAACTTCTTTAAAAAATACTTTAAAACCTTCTCATCCTCACACTCATGAATTTTTCTAAGCCAGTCTTTATTTGGTTTTTCTTCAAGTGATTTTAATAACGAGGGGGGATTGTTAAAATTTAAATCTGAATTTCTCCAAAATAATGTTCTGATATTTTCAAATTTATGATTTTCTAAAAGTTCAACTTCTTCAGCTGTAATTTCTTTGCAGTCACCTGTGATACCAAAATTACCATCATTGAGATATCTACCTGCTCTTCCAGCAATTTGGCCTATCTCGGATAGATTTAGTTTTCGTAATTTTTTTCCATCAAACTTTTTTAAATTTGAAAAATACACTTGATCTAAATCCATATTTATACCCATTCCTATTGCATCAGTTGCCACTAAAAAATCAACATCACCTGATTGGTATAAGTCTACTTGTGCATTCCTTGTTTTTGGACTTAAAGATCCCATAACAATTGCAGCTCCACCTTTTTGTCTTCGTATTAATTCTGCTATTGCATAAACTTCTTCTGTCGAAAAAGCTATAATTGCTGTTTTTCTATTTATACGTGAAATTTTTTTGTGACCTGAGTAAGTGAGTTTAGAAAATCTTTTTCTATCTATGAATTCTACATCATCATTTAATTTTGAAATTATTCCTTTGATTGTATTGGAACCCATGAACATTGTAAGTTTACTTCCTCTCATATTAAGCAACCTATCTGTAAAAATATGACCTCGTTCGTGGTCTGCACACATTTGAATTTCATCAACACCTACAAATTCTAAATCTTTATCTATTGGCATTGACTCTACAGTGCACAAAAAATATTTTGCATTTGAAGGTATAATTTTTTCTTCACCAGTTATTAAAGCAACTTTATCATGTCTAGTTTTTTTAATAACTTTGTCATAGACTTCTCTAGCTAAAAGTCTTAATGGAAAACCGATCATCCCAGTATCAAAAGAGAGCATTGTTTCTATTGCTAAATGGGTTTTGCCAGTATTTGTTGGACCAAGCACTGCCGTGATTTTATTTTTATTCATTTCTATCTTTGGTATGCTAAATATTTTACCTACAAGATGTAGTTACCCGTAAAGAACAAAAATAGACTAAAACATGACCGAATCGTTCTATTAAAAGTTCTCATTTTAAATTCTTAAAAAGTTAAGTTTAACATAATATGATTTATTGTCCAAATTACCATCAAACACAAAGTCTTAAGACTTTATCTTAAGAATTTTCCAAACTCCAGAAGCAGATGTGATTGTTTTGTTATTACACTTTAATTCACAAAATAAAAATACTAAAGTTTTTGTTTTTTTTAAAATTTTTACATTTCCAATAATTTCATCACCAATTTTCGAAGCACCGATATATTTCAGATCCAATGAAATCGTTACACATGGTGCATCATTGGCACTGCGATGTGCTGCTGTTCCGGCTCCAGCATCTATCAAAGCTGCTAAATATCCTCCATGAGTTATACCTGCTGCGTTTAAATGATTTTCATTAATAACTGCTTTAAATTCATATTCATTTTCAGAGATATTTCTAAACATAACACCACCATTATGTTTCATAAAACCATGTTTTAAACTTATTTGTTCAAATGAATTAGACATAATTTGTTAAAGTATAAAAGTTAAAATAATTAAAACTATAAAAATAATTACGAAAAAATAAATAACAGACATTTGTAGAGAAGATTTTATCAGCCATTTCAACATAATTTATCTTATTAATGGTGCGCCTGCTAGGAGTCGAACCCAGAACCTCCTGGTCCGTAGCCAAGCGCTCTATCCAGTTGAGCTACAGGCGCATTTTTAAATTTTATTTATTATTGTATATCATTTTTTAGTGTATTTTAATGCTAAGACAAATTTAAATTATTATGAATAATTCAATGAATGAAGTTGTAATTGTAGAAGCTATCAGAACTCCAATTGGAGCTTATAAAGGGTCTCTTAAAGAATTAAGTGCTGATAAGTTGGGGTCAATAGTTATTAGGGAAATTTTAAGAAAAAGTAAATTAGGTAAAAATGATATTGATGAGGTAATTATGGGCCAAGTACTCACAGCTGGTGGAGGCCAAAATCCTGCAAGACAGGCTGCGATAAATGCAGGTATAAATATTTCTAAACCAGCCCATATAGTAAATCAAGTTTGTGGCTCTGGACTTAGAGCTGTAATCTCAGGTTATCAATCAATTAAATTAGGAGAGGTAAAAAATGTAATTTCTGGTGGACAAGAAAACATGTCATTAGCCCCACATTCAATTTTTTACCGGGATAGTAAAAAAATTTTAGAGGAACATTTGATAGATACAATGATAAATGACGGATTGATAGATGCATTTAATAATTATCATATGGGTGTAACTGCTGAAAATGTTGCAAAGAAATTTAATATTTCACGAGTTGAACAAGATGACTTTGCATTAAATTCTCAAAAAAAAACAGAAACTGCAATTAACACTAATAGATTTAAGGAAGAACTAATTAAAATAAATCAATCTGGTATTAATCTAGAGAAAGATGAACATCCAAGAAAAGATCTTACTAAATCAGATTTAGGCAGGCTAAAAGCAGTATTTCTAAAAGATGGGACTGTGACACCTGGAAACTCATCAGGTATTAATGACGGTGCTGCCGCTTTATTATTAACAACCTTTGAAGAGGCAAAAAAAAGATCAATTCAACCTTTAGTAAAGATAATCTCATGGGCCTCAGTTGGAGTTGATCCAACTCTGATGGGTCTCGGACCAATTGAGGCTGTACGTGAAGCAGTTAAAAAAGCAAACTGGAATCTAAATGATATAGATCTTTTTGAAATTAATGAAGCTTTTGCCGCTCAAAGCATTGCAGTAATACGTGAGTTAAATATTGATGAGAATAAAGTTAATGTTAATGGAGGAGCTATAGCTTTAGGTCATCCTATAGGAGCATCAGGTGCCAGAATATTAGTCACTCTTATTCATGAAATGATAAAACAGGAAAAGAATAAAGGTTGCGCCACACTATGCATAGGTGGTGGAATGGGCATAGCCATATGTGTTGAGAGAATTTAAGAATTAATTTTTTTAAATTTCTCTTCAAGTAGAATTTTTTGTATCCAAATTTTAGCATCAATGTAAGTGCTTTCTTTTGGTTGCAAGAGTGTATTTAATATCTTTTTAATCATTTTTAAAGGATACTTCAGAAGAGTGTCAAAAAATTGAGCAGAATGTGTTAAAATTAGCAATTAAGTAAAATTATATAGTGTATAAGATCTAAATATTAAATGAGTGAAAAACTATTAGTTCCCGATATAGGTGACTTTGAAAATGTAGAGGTCATTGAATTGCTTGTCAAAGAAGGGCAAAAAATCGCCAAGAACGACCCAATAATTACCATAGAAAGTGATAAATCGAGTGTTGAAATACCTTCAACGCTATCAGGCATAATCGAGACAATAAAAGTTAAAGTAGGTGATAAAGTTTCAAAAGGTGATTTAATTTTGAATATTTTAGGGTCAAATGAAGAACACTCTACAACAAAAACTATTCCAAAAGACACAGAAAATTTGATTAAAGAAGCAGAAAAATCATTAGAAAAAAAACAAGAGCAAATCATCCATACAAATAATATTGAGAGAAAAAAACCAGAAATAATTCAAGTAGTTAATGACAGCGATATTGATCCATTAGAAACTAGTGAATGGTTAGAGTCTCTTATTGCAGTAATTGAAAAAGATGGAAATCAAAGAGCCCATTATTTAATAAAAGAATTAATTAATAAAGCTTATATGGAGGGTGCAAATATTCCCTACACACAAAACACACCCTATATAAATACAATTCCAGTAAATGAAGAGAAAAAATCAAATGGTGATCAAAATATTGAAAGAAGAATTCGGTCATTGATAAGATGGAATTCCGCAGCAATGGTAGTTCGCGCAAATAAAAAATTTCCTGAACTTGGTGGACATATTGGAACATTTGCATCTGCGGCTACGCTTTATGATGTAGGAATGAATCATTTTTGGAGGGCAAAAAACAATAAATTTGGAGGAGACTTAATTTATTTTCAAGGACATAGCGCTCCAGGTATGTACGCAAGAGCATTTCTTGAGGGAAGACTTAATGAAAAACAATTAGATAGTTTTAGACAAGAAGTTAATCCAGGAGGTTTATCATCTTATCCACATCCTTGGTTGATGCCAAACTTCTGGCAATTTCCAACAGTCTCAATGGGTTTAGGACCAATGTTAGCTATCTATCAAGCAAGATATATGAAATATTTGATTAACAGGGGTCTCATTAAAGATGAGGGACGAAAAGTTTGGGCTTTCTTAGGAGATGGGGAAATGGATGAGCCAGAGTCTTTAGGAGCAATTGGTTTAGCAGCAAGAGAAAAATTGGATAATCTAATATTCGTGATCAATTGTAACCTTCAAAGATTGGACGGGCCTGTAAGGGGTAATGGAAAAATCATACAAGAACTAGAGGGTATCTTTAGAGGAGCTGGATGGAATGTTATCAAAGTAATTTGGGGTTCTTATTGGGATCCGTTATTGGCTAACGATAAAACTGGCCATTTAATTAAAGTTATGAATGAAACTGTCGATGGAGAATATCAAGCGATGAAAGCAAGAAATGGAGCTTATGTGCGAGAAAAGTTTTTTGGCAAATATCCTGAAACTAAAGAGTTAATCTCAAGCCTTTCAGACAAAGATATATGGAGATTGAATAGAGGTGGACATGATCCTCACAAAGTTTATGCAGCTTATGATAAAGCCTCAAAGAATATTGGAAGCCCAACAGTTGTGATTGCCAAGACCATAAAGGGATATGGGATGGGCAAAAGTGGTGAAAGTGTAAATACTACACATCAAACTAAAAAATTAGATATAGATGATTTGATGTATTACAGAGACAGGTTTGATGTTCCTTTAACTGATAAACAGGTGCAAAATATTGAGTATTATAAGCCAGACCAAAACTCACCTGAAATAAAATATATTAAAGAAAGAAGACTACAATTAGGAGGATTTATCCCAGAGAGAACTACTTATGCAAAACCTATTAAAGCCCCTCCGAAAAACATTTTTGACAATATGAAAGAGTCTACAGGTAAAAAAGAAATGTCGACTACGATGGCATTAGTAAGAATGCTTACTAATCTTCTGAGAGATAAAAATGTTGCCTCAAGATTAGTACCAATAATTCCTGATGAGGCGAGAACATTTGGTATGGAGGGTTTTTTTCAAAAAATTGGTATTTATGCTCACGAAGGACAAAAATATGAACCAGAGGACTCAGCACAATTAAGTTCATATAGAGAGGAAAAAAGCGGACAAGTTTTGGAAGAAGGAATTAACGAAGCAGGTGCAATGTCTTCATGGATTGCTGCAGGCACTTCATACACAAATCATGATATTGAAATGATCCCTATCTATCTTTTTTACTCAATGTTTGGTTTTCAAAGAATAGGTGATTTTGCTTGGGCAGGAGCAGACAGTCAATCAAGAGGGTTTTTAATTGGTGCTACTGCTGGGAGAACAACATTAGCGGGAGAAGGTTTACAGCACCAAGATGGACATAGTCATTTAATGGCATCAACTATTCCAAACTGTAAGTCTTATGATCCAACATTTCACTATGAATTAGCAACAATCTTTAGAGAAGGATTGAAAAGAATGCATGAGAAGAAAGAAAATATTTTTTATTACATTACAACAATGAACGAAAATTATCCTCATCCTGCTATGCCGACTGAAAAATCATGTGAAGAAGGCATTTTAAAAGGAATGTATAAAATTAAAGAATTTAACAATTATAAGAAAACTAAAATTCAATTTCTAGGATCAGGTACAATTTTAAGAGAAATGATAGCTGGTGCGGAGATTCTACAAAAGGAATATCAAATTGATAGTGAAGTTTGGAGCGTAACTAGTTTCAATGAATTAAGAAGAGATGGCTTAGAGGTAGAAAGATATAATTTATTAAATCCTGAGAAAGAGCCAAAAAAATCATATGTTGAAAGCTGTTTAGGCAAAACTGAAGGTCCAATTTTGGCTGCATCAGATTACATGAGGATGAATTCAGACCAAATTAGACCTTATATTAACAAGAGCTTTTACTCGTTAGGAACAGATGGATTTGGTCGAAGTGATACCAGAAAAAATTTGAGGAAATTCTTTGAGGTTGATAAAGAACATGTTGTTGCATATGGACTAAGTGTTTTAGCTAAAGAACAATTAATTGCATCTAAATATGCTCAAGAGGCAATAAAGAAGTATCAAATTGATAAAGATAAACCAATGCCGACAAAATTATAATGTCAAAGAAAGATATAAAAGTTCCAAATATTGGTGAATTCAAAGATGTGGAAGTCATCGAAGTTTTAATTAAGAAAGGCCAAAAAATAAAAAAGAATGATCCACTGATAACTATAGAAAGTGATAAATCAAGTGTGGAAATACCATCTTCTGATGATGGAACCATAATTTCTTTGAATGTTAAAATTGGAGACAAGGTATCGGAAGGTGATAAAATTATTGAAATTGAAAGTGAGAAAGAAATAAAAGAAATAAGTGCTCAAGAGTTACCAAAAAGTCAATTACCAAAAGAAATAAAAAAAGATGATGTAAAAAAAACCAATGAGTCTGAAAATATAATAGTTAAAGATTTTTCTACAAAAGCTTCTGCTTCACCAAAAGTTAGAAAATTTGCAAGAGAACTCGGAGTTAATATCAACAAAGTCCCAGGTAGTGAAAGACAAGGTAGGGTTACAGAGAGTGACGTAAAGTTATTTGTTGCAACTAAATCTGATAAAAGTTTCAAAGATCAAAATACAACTGAACAAAAAATTGAACTAGAGTATTCCCATTCAGATTTTGGAGAAGTAGATATTAAAGACATTCCCAGAGTGAAAAAGTTGTCGTCTAAATATTTAATGAACTCTTGGACAAAAATTCCTCACGTAACCAATCATGATGAAGCTGATATAACAGAATTAGAGGAATTTAGAACTTCTCTTACGGACGTATATACTGGTGAAAAAAAAAAAATTACACCATTAGCTTTCATCGTAAAAGCATTAACAACATCATTAAAAAAATTTCCAAATTTTAATACTTCAATCGATCAAATTGAAAACGGTAAAATGACTGTCAAAAAGTATTATCATGTCGGCATAGCAGTGGATACACCACATGGTCTGATGGTTCCTAAATTAAGAAATGCAGATAATAAAAATATTTCTTTAATAAGTACAGAATTAAAAAAAATTAGTCAGCAATGTAGAGATCTTAAAATTGATAAAAAAGAGTTGTTTGGAGGTTCTATGACGATAACAAGCCTAGGGGGAATCGGGGGATCTTTTTTTACCCCAATTATAAATTATCCTGAAGTTGCTATTTTAGGAGTAGGAAGAGCAGAAAAAAAACAAGTATTCCTGGATGGAAAATTTGTAACGCGCACTATGTTGCCACTTTCACTATCTTATGATCATAGAATTATTGATGGTGCGGAGGCAGCTCGATTTAATAATGATCTAAAAGAAAATCTTGGTAAAAATTTTGCTTATAAGTTAGCCGTTTGATAAAAATTATGTCTAAAAGCGTTTCATTGTTAAGTGCTTTGTTGTGTACATTTATTTGGGGAACTACATTTATTGCTCAAGACACTGGCATGGATGATATTGGTCCGTTTACATTTAATGCAGTAAGATTTTTTGTGGGTTTTTTGGCAATTCTACCTTTAGCATTATTATTTGAGACTAAAAAATTTAAATTAGAATTCAAAACTGGTTTTAAATATTTTTCTATTCTATCTTTTTTAATAGGATTATCATTATTTTTAGGATCGGCATTGCAGCAAGTAGCTCTGCTTTACACAGATGTAGCTAATGCTGCTTTCTTTACGATTTTTTATGTTCCGATGGTGCCAATTATTATTTTTATATTTAAGAAAGACTCATTGCATTGGAGTGTATGGCCTTCAGTTATCTTATGTTTAATTGGCGGATATCTTTTAACCAATTTTTACGATGCTACAGTTAGACTTGGAGACACATTGGTCATTCTTGGAGCATTATTCTGGAGCACACACATAATATTTACCGGAATGATTGTTAAAACATATAACTTGCCTTTAACATTAGGTGCAATCCAAACTTTATTAGTGGCTTTATTTTCTTTTATTATTGGTTTGATTTATGAAGAATTTGTAATTGAAAATATTCTCAACGAGATAGACTCTATACTCTATGCAGGAATTTTATCAGGTGGTTTTGCATTCGTTTTACAAATTTACGCTCAAAAAAACATAACACCTGCACCAGCAGCCATAATTTTTTCATTAGAGGGTGTATTTGCAACTATCGCAGCATGGGTTTTATTGAGTCAAATTTTAGATTTTAATAATATATTGGGGTGTTTGTTCATATTGTGTGGTGTTTTAATTTCTCAATTATTACCCTTGATGAGGAAAATAAATTATCAATAATAAAACTAAAGCAATAATAATTCTATAAATTACGAATACGGTTAAAGAAAAATTCCTTACATATCTTACAAAATATTTGACTGTGATAAATGAGAAGATAAAAGAAAGAGTAACTGCAATTAATAATAAATAATTAAATTCAGTAGACTGTTGTACAGCATCTTGAAGACCTAAAAAACTTGCCCCTGCTAACGCGGGTATAGATAATAAAAAGGCGATTTTGCTTGAGTCAACTCTATTAAATTTTAGAAATCGAGCTGCTGTTAAAGTTATCCCTGCTCTACTCACACCAGGTATGAGTGCTAAAATTTGAAATAAACCTATGAATAATATTGATTTTATATTTAAGTTGGTTGATATATTTTGATCAGTATCTCTTTTATCTGATAAAAATAGGACTAAACCAAAAAACAGAGTTGTCCATGCAATAATTTCTATATTTCTTAAAAGATTAATTATTTCGATCGAATATATTATATATCCAAAAATTATAAGAGGTATTGATCCAAATAAAATCAAAACCAATAGTTTTTGATTGTTTCTTAAATTTAGTAAATCTTTTTTAAAGTAATAGATTATTGCAAATAAAGAACCCAAGTGCAGACCAATATCAATGAATAAAGAGCTTGAGCTAAAATCATAAAAATTTGATATTAAGATCAGATGGGCCGAAGAGCTAATAGGTAAAAATTCAGAAATTCCTTGGACCGCAGAAAGAATTAGTATTTCTATAAAATCTTGAAGCATAAAGATGTCGTAACTTAAAAAATATTCATTTTAAACAATTCGATTTAATCATAATAGGTATGCAAAAAATAAATTTCTTACATTTTACGCTAAATAGCGTTAATTATAGGTCATAAGTATTGACCTAAATAATACTTTTATTAATAAAAACAATGTATAATTTGCCGAAAATTTAAAGATTCTATGACTGATAAAATGTTAAAATTTGTAAAAATAGGTCAACAAACTCCACCTAAAAGAAAGATTGGCACAAGAAAAGAGGATTTTAATGAGATCTATGACGAGTTTGTAACTAAAAAAGCTGAAGAACAATCAAGCAGATGTTCTCAATGTGGAGTTCCATTTTGCCAAGTACATTGTCCCTTAAGCAACAATATTCCAGATTGGTTAAAACTTACAGCTGAGGGAAGATTAAAAGAGGCCTACGAATTATCTCAAAGCACTAACAATATGCCAGAGGTGTGTGGAAGAATTTGTCCTCAGGACAGATTGTGTGAGGGTAACTGTGTTATTGAGCAATCAGGACATGGAACAGTTACTATTGGTTCAGTTGAGAAATATATTAATGATAAAGCATGGGAACAAGGCTGGGTTAAACCAATTTCTCTAAAACATGAAAAAGAACAAAGCGTTGGAATAATTGGTGCCGGTCCCGCAGGATTGGCAGCAGCTGAGCAGCTAAGGAAAAATGGATATAAAATTAATGTTTATGATCGATATGATCGCGCAGGTGGATTATTAATTTATGGAATTCCAAATTTTAAACTTGAAAAACATGTAGTTGAGCGAAGAACAAAGTTGTTAAAGGATGGTGGGATAAAATTTATTCAAAATTTTGAAGTTGGTAAAGATGCAACTCTAGAACAGTTGCGAAAAAAACATGATGCAATTTTGATAGCGACGGGTGTATATAAACCAAGAGAAGTTGAATTACCTGGCAATGATTTAGGTAATATTTTTCCTGCAATGGAGTTTTTGACAGCATCAAATAAAAAAGGCCTAGGAGATAAAGTAGAATTATTTGATAAAGGAATTTTAAACGCTGAGGGAAAAGATGTTGTTGTGATAGGTGGCGGCGACACAGCAATGGATTGTGTAAGAACTTCAGTAAGACAAAAAGCAAAGTCGGTAAAATGTTTATATAGAAGAGATAAAGAAAATATGCCTGGATCTGCTAGAGAAGTTGCAAATGCTGAGGAAGAGGGTGTAGAATTTGTTTGGCTTTCTAGTCCAAAAGAATTTAAGGGAAAAAATAAAATCGAAAATTTAGTTGTTAATCAAATTGAATTAGGTGAGCCAGATGAATCAGGAAGACGAAAACCAGAAATTAAAGAAGGTTCAGAATTTATGGTGAAAGCCGATATGGTAATCAAAGCTCTTGGATTTGATCCAGAAAATTTACCATTATTATTTGATGCACAAGAGTTACAAGTAACAAAATGGGGAACAATTAAAACCGATTTCAATACGATGGAAACAAATCTAAAAGGTGTTTTTGCTGCAGGAGATATTGTAAGAGGAGCGTCGTTAGTAGTATGGGCAATCAAAGATGGTAGAGATGCAGCTTCTTCTATGAAAACATATTTAGAAAATATGCAATTGAAAAAAACAAAAGTAGCTTAATGGAAAATTATAAAAAAAATTTAGAGTTACTCACAAAAAATCATATTTATTCAAAAGAGATGGAACACGATGCTTGTGGAGTTGGTTTAATTGCATCTACAGAAGGAAAAAAATCTAGGGCTATAGTTGAGTATGGAATTGAAGCTTTAAAAGCAGTTTGGCACAGAGGTGCAGTTGATGCAGATGGTAAAACGGGTGATGGAGCTGGAATACATGTTGAAATTCCGAAAGACTTTTTTATAGAAAAAATACAAGTTACCGGACACGATTATGATAATTCTGAAATCTGTGTAGGAATGATTTTTTTACCTAGAAATGACTATTCAGCGCAAGAGAGTTGCAAAACAATAGTTGAGAGTGAACTAACTAAAAATAATTTTAGTATATATGGTTGGCGACAAGTACCAGTAAATTCAAAAGTTTTAGGGGAAAAAGCTCTTCAAACCATGCCAGAAATCATACAGGTTCTTTTTAAACCTAATGATCCAAATTTATTAGATAAAAACTTAGAGAGAAAAATTTATGAAACAAGAAAGAGAATTGAAAATAAAGCTTTTGATGCCTCATTGAATAATTTTTATATTTGTTCAATTAGTTCAAAATCTATAATTTATAAAGGGCTATATTTAGCAGAGTCTTTATCTGACTTTTATTTAGATCTTAGAGACTCAAGGTTTATTTCAAGATATGCAATTTTTCATCAAAGATTTTCAACAAACACTGCACCGAGCTGGAGCTTAGCTCAACCATTTAGAGCCATAGCGCACAATGGTGAGATAAATACTTATAAAGGAAATAAAAATTGGATGAAAGTTCACGAACAAGAAATGAGTAGCCCACTTTTCGAGGACATAGAAAATTTAAAACCAGTAATACAAAAAGGTGTCTCTGACTCTGCAGCTTTAGATAATGTATTTGAATTACTAAATAAATCAGGCCAATCTGCACCATTAGCTAAATTAATGCTAGTACCTGATGCATGGTCGAAAAAAAATAAGACATTATCAAAAAGTCATCAGCAATTATTCAATTTTTTGAATAGTACAATGGAGCCATGGGATGGACCTGCTGCTATTGCAGCTACAGACAATGAATGGGTTATAGCTGCAAATGATAGAAATGGTCTTAGACCTTTGAGATATGCCATTACAAAAGACAAAATGATCTTTGCAGGCTCAGAAACAGGAATGATTGATTTGAATGAAAAAAAAATTTTAACCAAGGGGAGACTTGGTCCTGGTGAAATTATCGGGGTTAGAATTGAAAAAGGTAAAGTTTTTTCTAATAATCAAATAAAAGATTATTTGGCTAAAGAATTTAAACACTTTAATTCTCAAATAATTGATCTAGATGAAAAATTATCAATTTCCAATGAAAAACATAACTTTGATGGCGAAAGCTTAAGGAGAAGACAATATACTTTCGGAATAAGTTTAGAGGATTTAGAACTTATCTTACATCCAATGGCAGAAGATGCAAAAGAAGCAACAGGTTCCATGGGTGATGATACCCCTTTAGCAGTGTTATCTGATAAGTATAGACCACTTTACCATTTTTTTAGACAAAATTTTAGCCAAGTAACTAATCCGCCAATTGACTCTTTAAGAGAAAATAAAGTGATGAGTTTAAAAACTAGATTTGGAAATTTAGGTAATATTCTTGATTTTGATACTTTAACTAAAGAGAATATTTATGTTTTAAATAGCCCTATTCTATCAAATTCACAATTTAATAAGTTCACTAATTTTTTTGGTAAAAATTCAGTAAATATTGATTGTTCATTTTCACAAGATGACAATTTAGAAAATTCTATTAACAGGATCCAAAAAGAGTCTGAAATTGCAGTAAGACAAGGTATTACCCAACTGATTTTAAGTGACAAAAATCTCTCATCTGAAAGATTGCCAATGCCTATGTTATTATGTGTCGGAGCTATAAATACATTTTTGATACAAAAAAAACTAAGAGGTTATGTTTCTATAAATGTTCAGTCTGGAGAGGCTATAGATACTCATTCGTTTGCAACATTAATTGGAGTTGGAGCAACTACAGTAAATCCATATCTAGCTTTTGATAGTTTATATCAAAGATATGAAAAAAAACTTTTTGGCCAATTTAGTTTTGATGAGTGTGTACAACGCTACATAAATTCAGTTAATGCGGGTTTATTGAAGATAATGTCAAAAATGGGGATTTCAGTTTTAAGTTCTTACAGAGGTGGATGTAATTTTGAAACAGTAGGATTGAGCAGAACAGTTGTAAATGAATACTTTCCTGGAGTTACCTCAAAAATTTCAGGCATTGGTTTAGTTGGAATTGAAAAAAAAATAAGAGAAATTCACAAAGAAGCATTTGAAAGCACAGAGACTATATTGCCAATCGGAGGTATTTATAGATACAGGAAAAACGGTGAAACTCATCAATATCAAGGAAAGCTCATTCATTTATTACAAAGCGCTGTAGGCTCAAATTCATATGAAGCATATAAAAAATATGCTGATGGTATATATAATTTACCACCAATAAATTTGAGGGATCTAGTTGATTTTAGAAAGAAAAAATTGGGCTCATCAATTAACTTATCAGAAGTTGAACCAATAGAAAAAATATTAAAAAGATTTGGTAGTGGAAGCATGTCCCACGGTGCTTTATCTAAAGAAGCGCATGAAACACTTGCTATTGGAATGAATAGGATTAAAGGAGCTTCTTGTAGTGGTGAAGGTGGAGAAGATGCAGAAAGATTTAAGGTGATGGATAGTGGTGATAGTGCAAATTCTAGAGTTAAACAAATTGCATCTGCTAGATTTGGTGTGACTGTAAATTACTTGAATAATTGTAATGAAATAGAAATTAAAATGGCACAAGGCGCTAAACCAGGGGAAGGCGGTCAGTTACCTGGCTTCAAAGTAACAAAGGAGATTGCAAGACTACGACATTCCACTCCAGGAGTAACATTAATTTCTCCACCTCCACATCACGATATTTATTCCATAGAAGATTTGGCACAACTGATTTATGATTTGAAACAAACAAATCCAAAAGCACGAGTTGGTGTCAAGTTAGTTGCATCATCTGGAATTGGAACTATTGCTGCAGGTGTAGCTAAAGCAAAAGCAGATATTATTTTAATTTCGGGTCATAATGGTGGAACAGGCGCAACTCCTCAAACAAGTGTCAAATATGTTGGAATACCTTGGGAGATGGGTCTCACTGAGGCAAATCAGGTTTTAACGTTAAACAATTTAAGACACAAAGTTACGTTAAGAACTGATGGTGGTATTAAAACTGGAAGAGATGTTGTTATTGCTGCAATGATGGGAGCAGAGGAGTATGGAGTTGCAACAACAGCTCTAGTGGCAATGGGATGTATAATGGTAAGACAGTGCCACTCAAATACTTGTCCAGTAGGTGTTTGTACACAAGATGAAAAATTAAGAGAAAAATTTACTGGTACTCCAGACAAGGTTGTAAATTTATTCACTTTCATTGCATCTGAAGTAAGAGAAATTTTAGCTGAATTAGGTTTTAAATCATTAAATGATATAATTGGAAGAACTGACTTATTAATGCAAGTTAATAAAGCGTCACCAAATTTAGATGATTTAGATTTAAATCCATTATTTGTTCAGGCAGACCCAGGAAACAATAAAAGATACTGCGAGTCATTGGAGATTAATAAAGTACCAGGAACATTAGACCAGGAAATTTGGCCAGAAATAGAAAAATCTTTAGATAATTCAGAAAAAGTTGAGAAAGAATTTATTATCAAAAATACAAACAGGGCAGTTGGTACAAGAATTTCACATCATCTTTACAAAAAGTATGGTTACGAAAAACTTGATGAAAATTTTCTTACATTAAATTTCAAAGGTTCTGCGGGTCAGTCATTCGGTGCTTTTTCATCAAAAGGACTAAAATTAAATCTTAAAGGTGATGCAAATGACTATGTCGGCAAGGGATTGTCAGGCGCTACAATCTCGATAAAACTTTCGGATGAAAGTAATTTAATCTCTAATGAAAATACAATCATCGGAAATACAGTTCTGTATGGAGCTACTTCAGGTAAACTTTTTGCTGCGGGTCAAGCAGGTGATAGATTTGCTGTAAGAAATTCTGGTGCAACTACAGTTATTGAGGGTTGTGACTCAAATGGTTGTGAGTATATGACTGGGGGAACAGTGGTCATTTTAGGAAATGTCGGTGACAACTTTGCAGCTGGCATGACCGGAGGTATGGCATTTATCTATGATAAATCTAAAGAGTTTGAAAAAAAAGTAAATCCAGATTCAGTTGTTTGGCAAAATGTTGAGACAGATTATTGGACAAGTTATTTAAAAGAATTAATTTTAGAACATTCAAAGGAGACAGGATCGTTGATATCAAAAAATATCTTTGAAAATTTTGAAGTTGAAATTAAAAATTTTGTTCAGGTTTGTCCAAAAGAGATGATTAATAAACTTAAAAATCCAATTACATTTAAGTCTAAGATTAAAGAAGTTAGTTAATTATAATTTTTAACTCTTTTTTTAATATGCCTAACCATTTAGGTGAAGATAAGCTGTGATCACCCTTTTTAATGATAACTAATTTTTTTTTTGAATTTACAAAAATTTTTAAAACTTTTTTGGAATAACTGACAGGGACAGACTCATCCTTTTGTCCATGAACCATAGTAATCTTTAATTTGTCGTAAATTTTTTTATGAAATACTTTATTTTTCCGGCCATCTTTAATTAGTTGTAAAGAGATTGGATATTCATAATTTCCATGCTTTAAGTTGATAATCCTATTTATTGTTATTTCTTTTTTCATTTTTTTTGAAAATTTGTTCCACATTAAACCCTCTAAAAATTGAGGTGCAGAACCAATTCCTAAAAAGCCTACAATTTGTTTTTTAAAAAATTTAAATTGATTTAAAGCGATCCAAGACCCCATACTTGAGCCAACTAAGATAATTTTATTTTTTTTGACAATTTTTTTAATTAATAAAGTTGTCTCTTTAGTCCATTTTGAGATATTCCCATTGGTAAATTTACCAGATGATTTTCCATGACCAGAATATTCTAGTGCAAGAAAACCAAGTTTATTTTTTTTAGCAAAATTTAAAAATGCTTTAGGTTTTTTTCCTTCTAAATCAGACATAAACCCGTGTAAAAAAACTATGTAAGCTTTATTTTTTTGGTTGTATTTTAAGTATCTGATTTTTTTTGATTTATTTATTTTAAAGTAATTAAATTTGCTCATAAAAGTTTATTAGTTATCTCTATTATTATATAATCTAACTGTATGTCGTCTAATATAAAAGTCCTG
>CACCJO010000006.1 GCA_902546375.1 uncultured Pelagibacteraceae bacterium | reverse complement strand
GTAAAATTCCATTTTTAAAACAGTTGTTATAAAAAATATCTGCAAAACTTGAACTTATCACACACGTGATACCGAAATCTAATAATGCCCATGGAGCGTGTTCTCTTGAAGAACCACAACCAAAATTTTTTCCAGCAATTAAAATTTTTGAATTATTGTAAGGATCTTTGTTTAAAACAAAATCATTTATTTCTTTACCTTGATCATCATATCTCATCTCAAAAAATAAATTTTTGCCCAGTCCAGTTCTTTTAATTGTTTTTAAAAATTGTTTTGGAATAATCATATCTGTATCAATATTAACTATTGGCAAATGCGCTGGTATACTCTTCAAAGTGTTAAATTTTTGCATGTTAATTTTGATATTTCCTTACATCATCAAGGTTTCCAGATATTGCTGCTGCTGCTGCCATACCTGGGCTTACTAAATGGGTTCTTCCACCTCTACCTTGCCTACCCTCAAAATTTCTGTTTGATGTAGAGGCACATCTTTCTTCTGGTTTTAATTTATCTGCATTCATAGCTAAACACATTGAACAACCTGGCTCTCTCCATTCAAATCCTGACTTTACAAAAATTTTATCTAATCCTTCTTGTTCTGCTTGTTCTTTAACTAGCCCTGATCCAGGAACAACCATTGCATGAACATGAGAGGCAATTTTTTTATCTTTTAAAATTTTTGCAGCCTCTCTTAAATCTTCAATTCTTCCATTAGTACAGCTCCCGATGAAAACTTTATCAATTTTAATATCTTTGGCTGCCATATCTGGTTTCAAGCCCATATAATTTAAGGCTCGTTCCAAAGAATTTTTTCTATCCTCATCTTTCTCATTTTTTGGATTTGGTACTCTTTCATCTATCGTAATAACATCCTGAGGTGAAGTTCCCCAAGTTATCATTGGCGAAATTTCATTGGCAGTTAGGTTTACCTCTTTATCAAACTTGGCACCTTCATCAGTATTTAAATTTTTCCAATTATCTAGTGCTTTATCCCAATCATCTCCCTTAGGAGACATTGGTCTACCTTCTAAGTATTTAAATATTTTTTCATCAGGAGCGATTAATCCTGCCCTTGCGCCACCTTCAATTGTCATATTACAAATTGTCATTCTATTCTCAACACTAAGCGATTTAATTAGATCACCTGCATATTCTATTACACATCCTGTTCCTCCAGCAGTTCCAATTTTTCCAATTATCTGGAGAATTACATCTTTTGATGTAACACCTAATGGAAGTGTGCCGTTGACATTTATTCTAAAATTCTTTGCTTTTTTTTGAACTAATGTTTGAGTTGCTAAAACATGTTCTACTTCTGAAGTTCCAATACCAAAAGCTAATGCACCAAATGCTCCATGTGTTGCTGTATGACTATCACCACAAACAATAACTGTACCAGGTTGAGTAAAGCCCTGTTCGGGCCCTGTGACATGAACAATTCCTTGTCTCTTATCGCTCATTCCAAAAAGTTTAATACCAAACTCTTTACAATTAGCCTCTAAAGTTTCAACTTGAATTTTAGACTCATGGTCTGAAATACCTTTTGACCTATCCGTTGTTGGAACATTATGATCTGCGACAGCTAATGTCAATTTTGGGTGTCTTACTTTACGTTTTGAATTTCTTAATCCCTCAAAGGCTTGCGGACTAGTGACTTCATGAACTAAATGTCTGTCAACAAACAATAAAGCTGTTCCATCTTCTTGCTGATGAACTAAATGTTCGTTCCAAATTTTATCGTAAAGAGTATTGGGCATTGAGAAAAAAATTATTTTTTTTCCTGTAAATTTTCAAGTTTTTTTTCAGTTTTAGTTTCAGCTTTGGGTGCCTCTTTCTTCATCTCTGTTTTTGGGGCTTCTTCTTTTTTAGGCTCTACAGTTGGGGTAGCCTCTTTTGCAGATTCTGGTACACTTTCTTTTTCAGCTGGCGCTAGATTTTCTTCAGTAACAGTCTCAGGCTTAACGTCAATATCAATACCAATTTTTTTTCTTATTTTTTCAGCAATCCTTGCAGATTTTCCAGTTCTATCTCTTAAATAATACAGTTTAGCTCTTCTTACTTTTCCTGAACGAATTACCTTGATTGAGTCAATAACAGTTCCATACAACGGGAAAGTTCTTTCAACACCTTCTCCAAAAGATATTTTTCTAACAGTAAAAGAGGAGTTTATGTCTCTACTTTTTTTAGCTATACAAACACCTTCGAAATATTGAATTCTCTCTTTTTTTCCCTCTGTAATTCTGACGCCAACTTTAACAACATCACCAGGAAAAAAATCAGGGATCTTTTTTTCTGAAAGAATTTTTTTAACGTTATTTTGGTTTATTTCTTCTATTGTTTTCATTTTAATATTTAACAAATTAATTCTTCTTATATTTATGCCACAAATCTGGTCTTCGGTCGCGTGTTATAGCCTCAGATTGAGATAAACGCCAGTCTTTAATTTTAGCGTGATCACCAGATAATAACACATCTGGAACTGATTTTTCCTCCCAAATCTGGGGTTTGGTATATTGTGGATACTCCAAAAGGCCATTTTCAAAAGTTTCTTCTGAAGCAGATTTATCATTCCCTAAGACACCAGGTAAAAGTCTCAATACACTATCAAGCACAACTAGCGCAGCAGTTTCTCCACCTGACAACACATAGTCTCCTACACTAATCTCTTCAATATTTCTTGTAGATAATACTCTCTCGTCAACACCTTCGAAATGACCGCAAATTAATGAGAAGGATTTTTCTGATGATAGATCTTGTGCAAGTTTTTGATTAAATACTTTGCCTTTCGGTGAAAGATATAAAATCCTATCTCCTTTATTTATGTTTTGATCGATAGAATTTGCTAAAACATCAGGTTTTAATAACATGCCTGTTCCACCACCGTAAGGAGCATCATCAACTGTTTTATGTTTGTCTGTAGCCGCATCTCTAATATTTATCACATTCAAACTCCACAATTTTTTAGACATTGCTTTTCCGTAAAGACCTTTTCCTAAAGGCCCAGGAAAAATATCTGGATAAAGTGTAAATACTTGAGCTTGCAACATTAATATCCTTTACTTTATTTCTTCTCTTCTTTTTTAGCTTCTGCTTTTGGTGCTTCCTCTTTTTTAGCTTCTGCTTTTGGTGCTTCCTCTTTTTTAGCTTCTCCAGCTGGAGCAGCATCTGCCTTTGAAGACTCTTCCTTTTTAGTTTCTTCCGAACCTTCTTTTTTTCTATCTTTTTTTGGAATTGCTTTTTGTGGGTTATTTCCATTAGCAGGCATAGGCATCAATTCATTCTCACCTAAAATTCTAGCTACTCTTGTCGTAGGTTGTGCACCTTGACCCAACCAATACTTTATTCTCTCAGCCTCTAATCCAATTCTTTCTTTTTTTTCTTTTGGTAACAATGGATTAAAAAAACCTACTTTCTCTATAAATCTTCCATCTCTAGCAAATCGACTGTCGGCTACAACAACCTTATAAACAGGCCTCTTTTTTGTGCCACCTCTAGATAATCTTAATTTTAACATTTACTCTCCTTTTTATTTTAATTGATTAAATAATTCTGGAGGTATTCCTTTATCAGACATACCTTTCAGATTTCCTTTTGACATCTTCTTCATCATTTCAGACATCATTTTAAATTGTTTCAACAATTTATTGATAGTGGCTGGATCAGTTCCTGAGCCATTAGCAATTCTTTTTTTTCTAGAACCATCAATTATTTTTGGGTTCTCTCTTTCTTTTTTAGTCATTGATAAAATTATAGCCTCATTTTTTGTAATAACACTCTCATCAATACCCGCAGCATCCATTTGAGATTTAACCTTTGAAACTCCTGGCATGAAGGACATGATGCCTTCAATCCCTCCCATTTTTTTCATTTGTCTCAGTTGAGTTAAATAATCTTGCATCGAGAATTGTCCTTTTTTTAAATTTTCCTCTGTTTTTTTTATATTTTCTTCCCCAAGATCTTGGGCTGCTTTTTCAACAAGAGAAACAATATCTCCCATCCCAAGAATTCTATTTGCAATTCTATCTGGGTGAAAAACTTCAAGATTTTCGATCTTTTCCCCAATACCTAAAAATTTAATTGGAACCTGTGAAACAAATTTCATACTTACAGCAGCTCCGCCTCTTGCATCACCATCTGCCCTTGTTAAAATAATTCCGGATAAATTCACTGTATTATTAAATTCTTTTGCTACTGATGCAGCTACCTGTCCAGTGAGAGAGTCAGCAACTAAAAACGTCTCCGCAGGTTTAATGGTATTTTCAATTTGTTTAATTTCACTCATCATCTGCAAATCTATTTGTGTTCTACCAGCAGTATCGAATAAGATAATATCTGCGCCATTCAAGTTTGCTGCACTAATTGCTCTTTGACAAATATCACTGGGTTGTTGACCTTCAATTATTGGAAGAGTTAATATATTATTTTGTTCACCTAAAGATTTTAACTGCTCTTGAGCGGCTGGTCTGTAAATATCTAAACTGACCATCATTACTTTCTTTTTTTTTGTATTCTCTAAATATCTCGCAAGTTTAGCAGTTGTTGTTGTTTTACCAGAACCTTGTAGCCCGACCAGCATCATTGGCACTGGTGGAACTGCATTTAAATTTACATCATTATTTTTTTCACCTAAAAGATTAACTAATTCATCATAAACAATTTTTACCACCATATCGCCAGGTGATGTCGATCTAATAATTTCTTGACCTAATGCTTTTGGTTTAACCTTTTCAATAAAATCTTTAGCAACTTCAAGAGACACATCAGCTTCTAATAAAGCTTGTCTTATTCCTCTCAATCCCTCATCAACCTGATTTTCATCAAGTGATGGGGCTTTTTTTAGAGAGGAAAAAACTTCCTCAAATTTATTTGTTAAATTTTCAAACATATTTATTACACACAGCAGTAATCGCACTAGTGGGCGAACCCTCGCTGACTAGTGTCGATCTCTTTGTTTCCAAAGACACCGCAAATTTAATGTTTTTGCGGAAACTGCCACAAACTATAATAGAGGTTCAAAAAGTCAATAAATAAGTTAAATAACTATATATGGACATCAAAGCTTTTAAAATGGACGGATTGGGTAATGATTTTGTGATAATCGATAATAGAGAAAAAATTACCAATTTGACGAAAGATCAGATAGTAAAAATTTGTGACAGAAATTTTATTGGCTGTGATCAACTGATATTTATTGAGACAGATAGTTCTGCAGATGCAAATTTAAAATTTTTTAATTCAGATGGAGGAGAGTCTGGAGCATGTGGAAATGGAACTAGATGTGTTGCAAATTTGATTTCAAATGAAAAAAATAACAAGTCAATAATTTTAAATACGCTATCTGGAAAACTAAAATCTGAAATTTTAGAAAAAAAAATTGTTACAACAGAAATTGGGAAAGCAAAGTTAAAATGGGATGAAATACCTTTATCAAAAGAAATGGATACAAAAAACTTAAATATCAAAATTATTGATACAAATAATAATGAGCACTTAGGTGGCACTGCAATTAATGTGGGTAACCCACATATTGTTTTTTTTGTTAAAAAGATTGAGGATTTCAATATAGAGAAAATTGGCCCTGAGATAGAAAATCACGAAATCTTCCCAGAAAAATGTAACGTAACGATTGCGCAAATTTTTAATAAAAATTTGATCAAAGTAAAAGTTTGGGAAAGAGGAGCTGGTCTTACTAAAGCTTGCGGAACTGCAGCGTGTGCTACAGCATATGCAGGTAAATTAAATAATCTTACAGAAAATAAAACTGATATAGAGTTTGCAACTGGAAAATTATCAATTTCTATAGATGAAAATGATTCTATTCACATGAAAGGGCCTGTTTCAAATATTAAAGAAATAAATATAAAATTGTAATGGGAATCTTTGATAAATTTAAAATCGGATTTAAGAAAAGTGCATCAGCGTTTACATCAGGACTTAAAGAAATAATTGTCAAAAAAGAAATTAATGACGAAAATTTAAATAAAATTGAAGAATTTTTAATTCAATCAGATGTAGGGGTTGAAGCTGCCTCTGAAATAAAAGAAATAATTTCTAGAAAAAAAATTGATCCAAATAAAGAACTATCTAAAGAGATAAACTCTATTTTAAAAGAATACATAATTTCTTTGATGAAACCTTTAGAAAATAAATCCTTTTTCGAGAAAAAAGAAAAGCTTAATGCAACATTAATTTCTGGGGTAAACGGCGTTGGTAAAACAACAACTATCGGTAAAATAGGAAAGATATTAAGGAACAACGGCAGTAAAGTCATATTTGCAGCTTCAGATACATTTCGTGCCGCTGCAATTGAACAACTAGAAAATTGGGCAAGTAAAGTAGATGTTCAAATAGTAAAATCATCTCAAGGAGCTGATCCCGCCTCAGTTGCTTTTAAAGCAGTGGATGAAGCTATTAAAAATAATTTTGATCAAGTTTTAATAGATACTGCGGGAAGACTCCAAAATAAAAAAAATTTAATGGAAGAATATAAAAAGATAGCGAATGTCACAAAAAAAATAGATCCCAACGCGCCTCATAATGTTATCTTAATTTTAGACGCAACCTCAGGACAAAATGTATTAAATCAAGTCGAAGAATTTAACAAAATCATCCCAATAACTGGTATCGTGATGACAAAATTAGATGGCACAGCCAAGGGAGGAATTTTGTTAGCGCTAGCAAAAAAATATAAAATTCCAATTATTGCACTGGGTTTGGGTGAAAGAGAAGACGACTTACAGTTGTTCGAAGCAGAAAAATTTGCCGATGCTTTTACTCAAATTAATTGATTAAATTGCTAGAAATCAAAGGCTTGTAGATATTACATTTATAATTATCATCAAATTTATAATGATCACAATCTTTAGAAAATGATGAGATTATAAAGTCGAATTTACCGGTGGTTGGGTAAAGTTCTAGTTTTTTACTGGCAATGTCATATTTAAAATTAGCATTTAAACTTTTCACGGCGCTAATCAATACTAATGTTTTATCGTCTTTTAATAAATAATATGCAAAATCATCTGGAAATACCGGAAAATCATATTCTTGTAAAAGATATTTAGCTTGCGAAGGAAACCACTCATAAGAAATTAGAGGTGAAGAGGACTTTGTTAGATGATTATAAATATAAAGATCCTTTGGATAATCATTTATATAATTTTCATTTTCGCCTCTTGCTAAAATAGATTTTTCTCTACCTTTAAAATATAAGCTAAATTCTTTGTTATGTGAGTCCATGTGATCTATGTGAAATAAATCGTCTGGTTGAAAAAATTCATCTTGTGAATAAACGTTGGTAGTAAAAACAAAGAACGCAATAAACAAAACAGATAATCTTTTCATTATCTTTTAATAAAATCAAATTCTGAAGTATATTTGTTGACATTGTGGCTTAATTTAAACTTTTTAAAAATGAGTAAAGGGCATTAACAAGGTTTTCATCATACTCCATCATATGATTGTCATGTTTTGTAAAATAAGAATATTTCGGTTCATTAGCTTTTTCATACATTTTTTTTCCCATAAAAAATGGAACAATTTGATCAGCCTCACCATGCATTATTAAAATTGGAACATTTATATTCTTAATTTTGGTTTTATTATCAAATTTATCTTTCAATAATAAACTTACAGGTACATACGGATAAAAGGTTTTGGCTGCATCAATCATAGAAGTAAAAGGAGTTTCCAATACAACGCCAGCAAAATTCTTATTTTGTGACAAATGAGTTGCAACACCAGTTCCTAATGACTCGCCATAAATAACAATATTTTCTTCCTTTACACCTTTTCTAACTAGCCAATTTATTCCACTTCTTCCATCTTTATAAAGGCCTTCCTCAGATGGTTTACCTTTATTGCCACTAAAGCCTCTCCAGGCAATTATTAAAAAATTAACATCCATTTTATGGAAATGGTTTAATTTATGAATTCTATTTTCAAGGGAACCAGCATTTCCGTGAAAAAATAAAACTGTTTTATATTTTTCTAAGTCTTTTTTATGAAACCAGCCCAATAAATCAATGTTATCCTCCGTCTTAATTTTTACTTTTTCAATAGGGACTGATATTTGATCACCAGAATAATTATTTTCATTAGGATGATATAATAAATTTCTCTGATAAAAATATAAAAAAACTAAGATTAAAAAATAGACAAAAATAACTATTTGAAAAAATAACAACAAAATATTCCTAAACTTTTTTAACATTTTTTTTCTTTGCTAAGTATATGCCAAAAAACACCAGGATTGTTCCGATGAAATGATAATTTTCAAATTTTTCATCAAATAAAAAATAACCATAAATTGCTCCATAGACTGTAAAAACGTAAAGAGTAAAGCCTGTTAAAGACGCACCTAATTTTTTTTGGGCAACAGTGTAAAGTGTAAAAGCAATTATTCCTGGCGAAATAGCAGCAAAGATTACCCAAAAATAAAATTCAGGCATAAAAACTGTCTGTTTATAAAATATTTCCTCACCTATATAGAATGGTAATAAACTCAAAGCTCCAAAAAATGATATTAAGGTAAATCTTTCAAAAATTTTTAGTTCTGAATTCCAGTAAAACAAATAAATTGAATACAATGCCCATCCGATAGCGGCAGCCAACATCCATAAATCACCAATAGTAAATTGTAAATTAATTAATAAATTTAAATCTCCTTTTATAATAATTGTAAAAACTCCTATCAAACATGCAATTAATCCAATTATTTTTGTGAAATTTATTTTTTCGTGAAAAAAAAAGTATGAAATCAAAATTATGAACACAGGTGAAGATGTATAAATAATTCCCATATTGGTCACAGTTGTAGTTTCACCTGCTAAAAATGGAAAGGCTCCACATACTCCACATCCCATAGAGCCTAAAAAAAATAATTTTTTATATTCCTTTTTAATGATCTTAAAGTTTTTTTTTAATGTTATGTATGTAAAAGGCAGTAATACGAAAAAAACTACTGTCCATCTCCAAAAAGCTAACGATATTGGAGGTACAAACTCGACACCACCTCTTGCAACTACAAGATTGCTGGCCATAAAAATTGGTTGAATAAATAATAAGGAAAATGAAAAAAAATTTTTCTTCGAATTATTCAATTTACGATAGATTAGCTTTTATCAAAGAAGGCTTCGTAAATCATCATTATGATAGCAGCACCCATTAACAAATAAACTGGAATTACATCTAAAAAACCGATCATCATTGATCTAGTAAGAGTAGTCGCTAAACCAATTAAAAAGAAAACAGCAAATGACAAACCTATTATTGTTGTTATTTTATTCATACAATTATTCCTGACACTCCTTTTCAAGCCAATTAGCAACACCTAAAAATCTATGATCATCATATTTGTTACCAATTAATTGAACTCCTAATGGTAGATTATTTTCACCCTCAAGTAAAGGCAGTGATATACAAGGGGTACCTAGATAAGACCAGACTTTGTTAAATTCTGCTGATCCAGTGCTCTTTAATCCTTTCGGTGCAACACCAGGACTAGATGGAGTTAGTACGCCATGATAATCTTCAAACACTTCCTCATAAGACTCATAACTTCTTTTCATGAAATCAATTGCCTCAGCATACTCTTTTGCGGTGTATTTATTTCCATTTGAAATAGCATCCTGCATATATTTTGAAAGTTTCTTTTTAAATTTTTGAAAATAAATAGAAAAATTATTAGCCAAGTCTGTTTCATGAATAATTTGGTGATATTTGTGTATATCCTTAAAGTAAGAGGGAGTGTCAAATATCTCAATATTTTTTTTAAAAGATTTAATAAAATATTCAAAAGACTCTCGTGATTTTTTATCAATTATTTTCCAATGATCAGTTTTATAAAAAATAAACTTAGGCTCAAAAATTGGACCTTTCTTAGTTTCAGTTAAAATATTTTCTGTAGAGTAATGAATCGTAGCTGGATCATATTTATCTTTCTTTATCAATACCTTTGCTAACATAGCTACATCTTCAACTTTACGACCAAACATTCCAATTTGATCTAAGCTGTATGAGGTTCTTAGAACTCCGTTTCTTGAAATAAGTCCATAGCTTGGTTTATAACCAACTACACCACAATAAGACGCTGGTCTTATTACAGATCCTCCTGTTTGAGAGCCAATAGAAGCTGGAGCCATAAAGGAAGCAACCGTAGCTGCTGATCCACTAGATGAACCACCAGGTGTTCTATCTTTGTCGTGAGGATTAGTTGTTGCTGGAGGTCCTAAGTAGGCAAGTTCTGAGGTTGCTGTTTTGCCCATAACAAATGCTCCTGATGCATGAAGCAAATCAATTATTTCAGCATTTTGAGAATATGATTTTCCTTTCCTGATTACAGTTCCACATTCAGTGGGCATATCGACAGTTCCAATAATATCTTTAACGGCTATCGGCACACCATGCAGTGGTCCTACTGGTTTTCCTGATCTTCTATGATCATCAGCCTCATTTGCTTTTTCTAATAAAACTTTTTTATCAAAATGTGCCCAAGCTTTTACATCTTTTTCAAACTTATCTATTCGTTCAATATATTTTTCACAAACTTCGACTGATGTAAGTTGGGCATCTTTTATTTTTTTTGCTAGTTCCTCGAGACTTAAAGAAAATATATCTGTCATTTAAAATTAATTTGCAAATAATGTCTCTGGTAACCAAAGTGCTATTCCTGGGAATAAATACATTAGAACCATCGCTAAAATTACAATTCCTAAGAAAGGCATTATTCCCCCAAAAATTTGCATAAGTTCAACATTCTTTGATTGAACTCCTTTCAAATAATATGCTGACATTGCCATGGGGGGTGTCAAAAATGAGGTTTGTAAGTTTAAAGCGATTAGCATTGCAAAAAAATATGGGTTAACACCAAAAAATTCAACTAATGGTAAAAATATCGGCACGAATATAATTAATATCTCTGTCCATTCTAGAGGCCAGCCTAATAAAAATATAATTAATTGAGTAATAACTAAAAACTGCCAAGGTTGTAAATTTAAAGATTTAAAAAAATGCTCAAAAACTTCATGGCCACCTAAATATGAAAATACTGAGGCAAAAGTCCAAGATCCAATAAATAACCACATGATCATAGCTGTTGTTTTTGCTGTAAGAAAAACTGACTCTTTAAAATTTTTCCATTTAAGTGTTTTATAAAAATATGAGAGCACTAATGAACCAAATGCACCAACAGCGGCTGCCTCTGCTGGAGTTGCTATACCTGCAAGTATTGTTCCTAAAACTAGGATTATTAAAGAAAATAATGGTAAGAAAGAAACCAAAACCTCTTTCATAATTACCGCAGTAGGGGGTATCTCTTCTGCTGCAGGTTTTGGAGCTATCGAAGGATTCATCCAAGCCCTAAATATTGCATAACCAATATAAAGTCCTGCTAACATTAATCCTGGGAAAATTGCAGCTGCAAATAGTCGTAAAGGCGACAATTGAGCAATAACAGAATAGACAATCAACATGATGCTAGGTGGAATTAAAATTCCTAAGCAACCACCTGAACAAATAATTCCAGATGCAAATTTTTTATCATAACCAGCTTTAATCATTGCTGGCCAAGCAAGAAGGCCCATTAACGTTACTACTGCTCCTATGATACCTGTTGCAGTTGAAAATAGTGCACAAGTAATTAATGCAGCAACTGCCATTGAAGCTGGAAGTTTGTGAGATGCTAATCTTATTGCAAAAAATAATTTTGCAACAATTCCTGCTCTTTCAACTAAATATCCCATAAATAAAAAGAGTGGGACTGCGGTCAACACATTGTTATCCATTACAGTATAAGTATTTTGAACAAAAAGTTGAAATATCCTGTTATCAAATAGATGTTCCATCTTGGTTGGATCAAAATAAGCGTAGTATCCAAAACCTAAACCCATTGCCATTAGAGTGAACGCAATAGGAAAACCTAATAAGACAGCAAATAGAAATATACCCATCATCATAATTGCTACTTCTGGATTTGTTAAACTAAATAACATCTTCTTTGTTTCCTTGTTGTGAAGTTCTCATTAATACTTTTTCAGTTTCCTCAGCATCACGCTCTGTTCCTCTTTCAGGCCAACTACCTGTTTGAATACAGATGATACATCTAAATACCTCACCAATTCCTTGGAGTGTTAAAAGTGTTCCAGATAATGGTATTAAAGATTTTGCCATATAAATTTGAATTTGTGCAGGACTATTCCAACTTGTTTCTTTAATTTTCCATGCTAATGCTGCATATTCATAACCATAAAAAGCTAAAGCAATAACACCAGGGAAGAAGAAAATAAAATATAAAACAACATCTATCCAAGCTTGCGTTCTCTGAGAAAATAATCTGTATATAACATCTCCTCTTACATGTGCTTCAGTGCATAAAGTATAAGCTCCTGCCATCATAAAAATTGCACCATACATCTGAAGACTAAAATCGAAATTCCATAAGGTTGGGGCATTCAAAGCATACGCCATAAAAACTTCATAGCATGTTCCGCCCATCAAAATTACTATACACCACGAGAATGCTTTACCCATTGAGACACTCAAACGATCAGCGAATTTTATGTAAGATCTCATCATAGATATAGATTCTTATTGAATTGTTCTTAATTAATCAAATAAAAAAGGGGGCCGAAGCCCCCTCATTAAAATTTGTAAAAGTTAATTATATCTTAACTTTTGCAATTGGACCAAACTCATTTTCATATGCAAGTTTGTAATTAGGCTGATTCATCAGCAAGTACTTCATTACTCTCTTCGCATAAGATTTTTGAGAATCAACAACTTTCTTAAAGAAAGGATCTTTCTTATTAAAGTCACCAATTACTTTGTCCCAACCTTTTAATTGTTGAGCCAAAATCTCATCTGAAGTTTGGTAAACATTTACTTTATGCTCATTCATCAACTTAGCTAAGTCAGCTGAGTATCTTACTAAAGCTTTAAAGTAGTTATCACTGTTTGCAGCATAAGCAGCATTTTTCAATATCGCTTGGTGCGCAGGTGATAAACTATTATATGTTTTTTTGTTAACTGGAATCTCAAACATCTCTTGAGATTGGTGGAAGCTTCCTAAGTGATAGTGCTTAGAAACGTCTTGCATACCAAATTGAGAGTCTGAAGTAGGGTTGTTAAACTCAGCAGCTTCAATCAAACCAGTTTTCATAGCCGGCTGAATTTCACCACCTGGTAATTGTCTAACTACCATTCCCATTGCAGTCAAAACGTTAGTCGCTAGACCAACTGTTCTGTACTTCATACCTTTAACATCAGATACTTTTGTTACGTTCTTTTTGAACCAACCAAAAGGCTGTGCTGGCATAGGCATATGGAAAAAACCAATGTAATCGAAACCTACTTTTGCAAGAGTTTCGTCATACAGTTTTCTTCCTCCACCATACTCCATCCATCCCATAACTTCTTGAGATGACATACCGTATGAAGGACCAGTTCCAAATAGTGATGCAGCTGGATTTTTACCATACCAATATGCAGTCACCCAGTGACCCATATCTACTACACCAGAACTTACTGCTTGTCCGATTTCTGAAGTCTTTACGACTGCTCCAACTGGTTGAAGATCAATCTTAAGTGTACCTCCAGACATCTCATCTACCATCTTGCAGTAGTCACCGGCCATTTCAAAAAAGATGTTTGCTCCACTTGGCCATGCAGCTTGCATCTTTAAAGTTTTATGACCGCCAGCAGTTGCTATGTTTGGCATTGCAACCGCAGCTGCAGCTACAGCACCAGCTTTAGCAGCAGTTTTAAAGAACTTACGTCTTGAAGATGTTTTCACCTTCAATGATTTATTTTCTTTTGTCATTATTACTCCTATTAAAGTTAATTAACTCGATCAATTTAAGCACAGATTCAATTTAGAGTCTTTCCAAAAAATGGGGTAGATGTCGCAGAATTTAAATTAATTTCAATCTGAAGTAGAATTAATTTACTTTATTCGTACAATTTCCTGTCTTGAAGAATTCATCAATATTATCTATCGCAAGGTTTGCCATCGCAATTCTAGTATCTTTAGTTGCGCTGCCTAAGTGGGGTAAAATAAAGGCTGACTTAATCTTTAAGTATCCTGGATTTAAATTTGGTTCATTCTTATAAACATCAAGTCCTGCAGCATAAATTTTTCTTCTATTAAGTGCATCTATCAATGCATCATCATCAACTATATCACCTCTTGCAACATTAGTAATTACTGCTCCTTTAGGGAAATACTCAACTGTCTCTTTGTTTATCATATTTTCAGTCTCTTTTGTTGCTGGACAACAAATAGATAAAACATCTGACACTGAAAAAAGACTTTTCAAATTGTCATGATAAATGGCACCTTGCTCTTTTTCCTCGCTCAGTTTTGACCGGTTATGATAGTGAATAATCATTCCTAATGATTTTGCAATCCTTGCAATTTTCTGTCCAATTCTGCCCATTCCTAAAACTCCAAGCCTTGTTCCGGTTAATTGTTTACCAATCAGATAATCTGCAGACCATTTCCATCCACCCTCTCTGGCAGACTCAACTCCTTCTGCAGCTCTTCTACAAGCTCCCAATATTAAAAGAATACCAATCTCAGCTGTTGCATCCGATAAAACTTCAGGTGTATTAGTAACTGCAATTCCTCTTTTTTTTGCTGCTTCCAAATCTATATTTCCGAAACCAACTGCAAAATTTGAAATAATTTTTATTGTATCTGGTAACTTATCAATAGTCTCCTTATCCATCTTATCGGTTAAAGAGGATAGTATACCGTCACAACCATGACTCATCTCTATAACTTTTGATTGTGAGTATAACTCATCATTAGAATTGAATATTGGGTCAAATGTTTTTGAAGCTTTATCTTCACTTTCTTTGATTAATTTTCTTGTAATCAAAATTTTTTTCATAAAATATTTTTGTTAATTAAGATCAAATATCTTGCCTGGATTCATTATATTGTTTTGATCAATGCTTCTTTTGATTAATTTCATAACAGGAATATTGTCTCCATGTTCCTTTAAAAGATATTCTTTTTTATGAAGGCCTACACCATGTTCTCCTGTAATCGTTCCTTTTAGATCTAAGGCCTTTTTTATTAATAAATCATTAAATTCTCTTATTTTTTTATACATTTCTTTTTTTTCAGGATCAAAAGGTAATAATACATGAAAATTTCCATCTCCTAGGTGGCCCACCATTGGAGCTCTAAGTCCAAATTTTTTAGCTTGTTCCTCTGCATAATTTACACATTCTGTTATATTTGAGATAGGTAAACACACATCTGTTGAATATACTCTTCCATTATTTATCAAAGCTTTTACAGAATAGTAAACGTCCCATCTTGCTTGCCAGAGTTTATTTCTTTCCTCTAAATCTTTTGCCCACTTAAAAGAGCTTCCATTATTATCTTTAGATATTTCCTCCACTATTTTGATATTTTCATTATTAGATAATTCTGATCCATGAAATTCAAAAAATAATGTCGGCGTTTCCTCAATATCTTTTAATTTTGAATAATTTATACTTATTCCCATTTGGTCTTTATTTAACATTTCAATTCTTGCAATTGGGACCCCATATTGAATAACTTGTTGTGCAGTTTGAACTGCTTTTTCTAAAGTTGGGAAGTGACAGACAGCTGACATTATACTCTCTGGTATGGGAGAAAGTCTTAATTGAACTTCCGTTATTACTCCTAAAGTTCCTTCAGAACCAATAAATAAATTAGTTAGATTATAACCCGCTGAGGTTTTTTTTGTTCTTCCTCCTGTGTTAATAATATCTCCATTAGGCAAAACAACAGTCAGACCAGTAATTACAGTTTTCATAGTGCCGTATTTAACCGCCATTGTTCCTGAAGCCGATGTGGAAGCCATACCTCCGATCGCTGCATTAGCACCTGGATCAATTGGAAAAAAGACACCGTCCTCTCTAAGATATTCATTTAATTGTTCTTTTGTAACACAGGCTTGCACCCTACAATCGAAGTCCTCAGCATTAACACTTAAAATTTTATTCATTTTTTCAAGGCTTATGGTTATCCCTTTTTCATTTCCAACTACATTACCCTCTAAAGAGGTACCCGTACCAAATGGCACCACAGGAATTTTATGTTCATTACACAGTCTTAATATTTGTGAAACCTCCTGATTAGTTTCTGGGAATACTACAGCTTTTGATAAAATTGGATCATAAGTGTCTTCACCTCTGGCATAATTTGTTCTCGTGGATACAGAAGTTGAAAATCTTCCATTAAAAATTTTTTTTAGCTCCGCTTGTACTTGATCGTTCATAAGAAGTGATATTAATAAATAATGCTAAAAAAATATACCTTATTTAGATAGCATTTTCTTTATATTTTCCAATGCTTGTGAAATATTATCTCTTGATGCAGCAAAACTAAATCTAACATAATTTTGGCAAGTTTCACCAAAAGCTGATCCAGGAACTATTGCTACTCCAGCCTCATGCATAGCCTTTCTTGCAAACTCTGCACCATTCATACCTGTGCCGATTACTTTAGGAAATGCATAAAAAGCTCCTCCAGGTAAACTACATTCTACACCTGGTAAATCATTTAAACCTTTGTAAATTAGGTCCCTTCTTTGAGTAAATTTTTCCATCATTGCATCAATTGAATCATCTGGTCCATCCAATGCTGCGATACCAGCAAATTGAGCTGCAGCATTAACACATGAAACACTATTAATTAATAATTTATTAACATGTTCAACTAAGTGCTCTGGCCAAAAACTCCAACCAAGTCTCCACCCAGTCATTGAGTAAGCTTTGCTCCATCCCTCTAATACAATTAATCTTTCTCTCAACTCAGGATAATTAAAAAATGTTGGCATTTCTTTTCCATCAAAAATCTGTCTACTATAAATTTCATCGCTTAATATTGTTACATGAGGGTGCTTTTTCAGACCATCAGCTAAAACATCTACGTCTTTTTTCTCAACAAAGCTACCTGTTGGATTATTAGGATTTATCAAAATTAACAAACGAGTTTTATCTGTTATCATAGATAATATTTTGTCTGGATCGAATTTTAAATCTTTATTTTCTGTTAAGTCATATGGGACTGAAGTTGAGCCTGTATAGTTAATCATTGACTCATAAATTGGAAAAGCAGGTGTTGGGTGAATAATCTCTGCTCCAGGTTCACCAAAACATTGAATAGCATAACTCATTGTTGGCTTACCACCTGGCATGATTAAAATTCTTTCAAAATTGATGTCAACATTGTAACGTTTTTTTATCCACCTCGTAACAGCTTGTCGACATTCAGGAATTCCATTCGACATTACATATCCATGATGTCCATCATCAAGTGCTTTCTTGGCTGCCTCAACAACATGTTTTGGGGTTTTAAAGTCTGGCTGCCCCAATCCTAAATGGATCATTGGTTTTCCCTGAGCCTCTAATTTTTTTGCTTCTGCAAGAACTGTAAATGCAGACTCTGTTCCTAATCTTTCTAAACTTTTAGCTAATTTCATAATTTTTATTTTTAAACCTAATTTCTATAAATTAATTTTGAACTATTCAACTCTTTTAAATTTTTACAACCCATTAATACCATATTTCTATTTATCTCATCGTGCATGTTTTTTAATAAATGCTCAACACCTTGCTGTCCACCTGCGGCTAAAGAGAACAAGAATATTTTTCCAAAACTACAGGCTTTGGCCCCAGCTGCTATGGCTTTTAGGACGTGTGTCCCCCTCCTTATTCCACCGTCTAAGATTATTTCCAGCTTATCTCCTACTGCATCTGAAATTGCTTTAATTTGATCAAAGGGAGATCGAGATCCATCCAGCTGACGACCTCCATGATTTGAAATCATAATTGCAGTGCAACCAATATCAATTGCTCTTTTTGCGTCATCAACACTCATGACTCCTTTTAATGCAAAAGGACCATTCCATTTTTTAACACAGTGCTCAGCATCTTTCCAATTCATTGAAGGATCATATTGCTCATTAATATATTCTATAACAGATTTAGCAATGTTAGTGCCTTTATCAGTCTTTGATGCCACATTAGCTAGTTTAAATTTTCCATGTGTTAAATAATTAAAAACCCAACTAGGATGTGATGCAAAACTCATTAAACTTTGCAAAGTCAATTTAGGTGGTGTTGTAAATCCGGTTCTATGATCTCTCTCTCTATTTCCTGCAACTAATGTATCAACGGTTAAACACATTCCATTAAATCCTGATCTTTTACATCTATCTATTAAATCATCTGTTATTGATTGATCCTTGTGCACATACAATTGGAACAATTTTGGGCCACCAGAAATATTTGAAATCTCTTCTATAGTATTGTTTGCCATTGTAGACATACTATAAAAAGTTCCAAATTTTTCAGCTGCTCTAGCTGAAGCTTTGTCTCCGTCATGGTGGTATAATCTTTGCATTGCACAAGGAGATAAAAAAATTGGCATATCAATTTTTTTGCCGAATATGGTGGTTGATAAATCTGGCTTGCCAACACTTGCCAGGATATTTGGAACTAAATCACATTGGTTAAAAGCTTCAGTGTTTCTTTTTAAAGTCGTCTCATCATCGGCACCACCGTCAATATAATGAAAAATCGGTGAGGGAAGTTTTTTTTTTGCTAGATTTCTAAAATCATTAAAATTATAGCAATCTTTTAAAACCACTATTTTCTGAATCTTAAATTATTTCTATTTAGATCACTAATCTTAGTGCACCCCATAAGTTTCATATCACGCACTAGTTCTGCTTTATATTTTTCTAGAGCTCTTTCGACACCTGCTTGACCTCCAGCTGCTAAAGCATAAAGATATAATCTTCCACCTGAACAAGCCTTAGCACCTAATGATAATGCTTTAAGCATATGAGTACCTCTATGAATTCCACCTTCACAAATGACATCTAATTTATCACCAACTGCATCAACAATTTCTGCAAGTTGATCAAAAGGCGCTCTAGATCCATCTAACTGTCTTCCGCCATGATTTGATACCATTATACCTGTGCATCCTATGTCTACTGCTCTTTTTGCATCTTCAACACTCATAATTCCTTTGAGAGCGAAATGACCTCCCCATTTAGAGCAAAGATTTTCAGCATCTTTCCAATTCATAGATTGATCCAGCATAGTTGAAAAATAATTTCCAATTGATGAGTTAACATCGGTACCTTCTTTCACAAAATCTTGTAAATGAGGTAATTCAAACTTACCTTTTGTTAGATAATTAATTCCCCACATTGGTTTAGTAGCAAAACTATATAAACTTGCTAAAGTTAACTTTGGTGGAGAGGTAAATCCTGTTCTTAAGTCTCTCTCTCTATTTCCTCCAGTAATAGTATCAACTGTTAAGGCCATCACATCAAAATTTGCTGCTTTAGCTCTTTCCAAACAAGAGTCATTTAGACCCCTATCTTTATGAAAATAAAACTGAAACATTTTAGGTGTATCAATCATTGAAGAAATTTCCTCAACACTAACTGTGGCTAGAGCAGAGACACCAAACATTGTATTAAATTTTTTTGCTGCTTTTCCAACTGCCCTTTCTCCATCGTAATGAAAAAGTCTCTGTAAAGCTGTTGGTGATAAATAAAAGGGTAAATCTAATTTTTTTCCAAATATCGTGGTAGACAAATCAACTTCTTCAACTCCTCTCAAAACATTAGGAACTAAATCCACATCATCGAATGCACTAGTATTTCTAGCATATGTAACTTCATCATCTGCTGCACCATCAATATAATGAAAGATTGGCGATGGTAACCTTTTTTGAGCTAATTTTCTAAAATCACTAAAGTTGTGACAATCTTTTAAATTCATGGTTTTTCTTAAAACTTTTTGAGGAAATTAAACATATAACTATTTGCCCCAGGATTTTTATCCCCTAAACTTGCATTAGATACATGATTATATGATACGGCAAAATTTGTTGTATCAGTGGTTTTGTAAGAAAGCTGTAATTCTGACTTAAATTCAAGAAGATGCCCAAGGTCTTTTCCATCCCCTTCATGATAAAGTCCGGGGGTAAAGCTTGGAGTTAAAAAAAATGGGCCCATGTTCATATTCCACTCAACACCTGTATAAATATACGCAGCGGAATTGGCAGTTATGAAACCTCCACTTACTGGTGAAATATTTCCTAGAAATGTATTTCTTTTTAAATTTTCATTTTGATGCTGAAAACCTAACAACATCGATTTTTGGTTATTATCACTAAAATCAAAATTCCCAAGGTATAAATTAAATTGATGATTGTTATCATTAATATCAGTATCTCCCAATAATTTTGAAGGCAAAGTCAAAATTAACAAAACTAAAAAAATTCTCTTTAAAATCATTTTACCTAACTAAGATTATTTTTTATTATAAAATCTTTTAATGATTATTGCACCACCCGCTAAGAATATCAAGATAGGCAATAACCACAAAAAATAGGTATTTCTATTGAAAACTGGATCATACAATATCCATTCTCCATATTTCATTTTTAAGAAACTATAAATTTGTTCCTCGCTCAAGCCTTGTTGAATTTTATTTTTAATAACCAACTTTAGACTTATCGCGAATTCTGAATCTGAATCATACACTGACTGGCCTTGACAAATCAAACATCTTAAATTTTTGGCTATTTTATTTTCAGTTTTAATTTCATCTGCCTTTAAGAGATTGAAATTCAAAATTATACTTATAATCAAAAATATTGGAATAAATTTCATCTAATTATTTTCTCAATTTCTAATAGATCCTTATTGTTTATTGGTCCAATAAATCTTTTAATAATTTTATTTTGATGTACTAAAAAACTTTCTGGCACCCCGTAAGCACCCCATTCAATTGATGCTGTACCATCCTTGTCTGATACAATTATATGGTAAGGATTTCCCAAATCTTTTAAAAAACTTGAGGCTTTTTTAAAGTTATCTTTATAATTAAATCCTATCAATTCTATTCTTTCATCTTTTTTTAGTTTCATTAAAAATTTATGTTCTTCCTTACAGGGGACACACCATGATGCCCATATGTTCATCAAATAATACTTATTATCTTCAAAAATTTTTTCTGAAATAATAATAGAATTGTTCTCAAAAGACTTTAACTCAAATGATGGAACTTCTTTTTTTAGTTTGGTGCTCGGAGTATAAATATTTGAATTTTTTAATCCCTTGAAGAAAATTACAAAAGTAATTAAAAAAATAAAAATTAAAATTAGTGGAATAAATTTAGACTTCATATCTTTTTTTAAAAAAACTTAAAAAACCACCGAAACTTATTAATATTACTGAAACCCATATCCAAATCATGAAAGGTTTAACTTGATATCTTATATTGAAGTATTCCTGGTTCTGGACATAATTCATCGTCATAAATTTATCTGTGAGTAAGTTTGTTTTTATATCAGCCTCACTCGTAATTATATTTGGTTGATTATATATTCTTAACTCAGGATTGAGGATATCTGATGAGCCATCCAAATTTTGTACACTAAATTTTCCTATAATTGCTTTGAAGTTTTTTTCATCTTCTTGCTCAATGTTCTCAAAGTTTATCGTGAATTTTTCAGTCTCAAAAGTTTCACCAATTTTTAGGTTGGTAATTACCTCATTAGAAAAAATATTATTAAATAAAATACTTAGAATTAATAAGCTAAAACCAAAATGAGCAATGTTCTGGGATAAATTTCTAAATCTTTTGACAAAAAATTCTCTAGAAGTAGAAAAAAATAAAAAGAAAGCAGAAGTAACTAAAATTGTGTTAATCAAGAAATTTATATCAAATTGTTTAATTATTACTGCTGATAACAAAAAAGATATTATTAAAAATATGGTCATGTAAAACTTATCCTTAAAATCTGATTTAACCCAATTAAGATTTGGTCCAATTGCCATAGCTATTAAAAATGGAATTAAGAAAGGCAATATGAGCTTGTTATAAAAAGGTGGTCCAACGGATATTTTATTTGTGGTTATAACTTCTAAAAATATTGGATAAATTGTCCCTATTAAAACTACTGATAAAAAGTACATCATAAACCAATTATTTACTAAAATAGATGTCTCCTTGCTTAGCCAAAAAAAATTATTTTCTAATTTTTCTTTCTCTGAATGAAAAAAAATGAAAATAAAAATTGATAAAAAAATAAGCGTAAAAAGAAAAATTAAAATAAATAAACCTCTCTCTGGATCATTGGCAAATGTATGAACTGAATTTAAAATTCCAGATCTTACTAAAAAAGTACCACTCATACTCAAAGCAAAAGTTGCAATTGACAGTATCATAGCCCACGAAGTTAATATTTTCTTTTTCTCCAAAACTAAAATACAGTGAAGTAAAGTTGTTAGTGCAAACCATGGCATTAAAGATACATTTTCAACTGGATCCCAAAACCAAAAACCTCCCCAACCTAATTCATAATATGCCCAAATAGATCCGAGTAAAATTCCTAATGTAAGAAAAACCCAAGATGCTAAAACCCATTTTTTAATATGCTTTGCCCATTCTTTTGAAACATATGAGGTAACCATGGCAGCAAGAGCTGACGAGAAAATTATTGAAGAACCTACATAACCTAAATATAAAATTGGTGGATGTATTGCTAAAGCAGGGTCTTGTAAAATTGGGTTCAAGCCTAAACCCTCATTTGGTGTTGGAAAAATATAATTAAACGGGCTTGAAGACTTAATCAAAAAAATAAAAAAACCTACAATTATTATTTGTTGAAATAATAAGGTAAAAATTCTGTACTTTTTTGGCTGCTGATTAGATTTAATTAAAAAAATTGAAATAAACAAAGTTAATACTAGCAACCATAGCAATAGACTACCCTCATGATTACCCCAAGTTCCTGAGATTTTATAAAATAATGGTTTGGTTGTATGAGAGTGATTAAAAACAGTTTCGTTGCTAAAATCTGAGTTAATAAAAGAGATAATTAATCCAAAAAAACTTATGACTACAAAAAAAAATTGAATAAATGTAAAAGTTATTATCTTTTTATCTAAGATTTCAGCATCTTTTAAATTTTTAACTGAAAAAAAAATAATTAAAATTGAAAAAAGAAGTCCAAAACTTAATGAATAAGAACCTATTAAACTCGCCAAATTTATTTCTCCTCTAATGCTGCCTTAACTTCTGGCGGCATATAATTTTCATCATGTTTAGCCAAAATTTTTGTAGCTAAAAAGAAATTTTTATCTTTTAAATATCCCTCAGCAACAACACCCTTCTCCTCAGCAAAAAGATTCGGTACCACCCCAGAATAAACAACATTTATCTCGTTTTTAAAATCTGTAACAATAAATTTAATTTCTTTTGAAATCATAGTTATAGAGTCTTTTTTAACCATTCCACCTATTCTAATTTTCTTTTTACTAATTTCACTTAAAGTTTTAATTTCTGTTGGAGACTTAAAAAAAATAACGTTTTCCTCTAAAGACTTAACTAATAAAAAGACTGATAACGCTAAAGTTGTTATTATTAATAATATAAAAAAAAATCTTAATTTAACTTTTCGGCCATACATGTTTCAAAAGTTAAATGTTTGAAGTATTTGACAAAATTTCTTTATTTATACTTTGAGATTTTGCAAAAGCTGCTCTCTCAGAATTTAAAGATCCAAATTTTGCTAAAAATTTATTTTTTTCTTTCTTGTATTGAATTTTGATAACCAAAAAAAGTGTCAAAAAACTAAATAAAGTAAACGAAAATGCTGACCAAACATACAGTCCATATCCATTCATTAAAAATAAATTTTCAATCATAATCTATCTAACCCTTTATTCTTAATTTTTATCAGTTCTGTATTATATTTCATTAAAAAAATCAGTAGAGAAAATAGGGCAAATGCCGCAGTCATTGTCATTAATGGAAACAACATTGATATGTGAATTGAAGACTTCGAGAGTATGTTGATTGAAGCTGGTTGATGCAATGTATTCCACCAATCTACTGAATACTTAATTATAGGAACATTAATAATTCCTAAAATTGTGATAATTGATGTAACTTTAAATGCTTTGTCATTATCTTTAAAAATTCTCCATGCAACAAGATACATTATGTAAAACAGTGCTAGTATTAACATTGAAGTTATTCTTGCGTCCCAAGCCCACCAAGTTCCCCATGTGGGTTTGCCCCATATGGAACCAGTAACAAGAGCTATTATATTAAATACTAACCCAGAGGGTGCTAAACTTTTTGCGATTAAAAAAAAATTTCTTATTTTAAAAATGTATCCAACTATAGATAAAAAAGTAATAGCTGAAAAAATTCCAAGCGAAATCCAAGCTGCTGGAACATGAACATACATTATTCTGACAGAGTGACTTTGCTTATAATCTTCAGGAGATAATATTAATGCCTCTGTTAATCCTATTGAAAGAATGACAATAAATAAAAATAATACATACTTAGGAGCTTTTGATGTTATTGAAAAAATTTTATTCGGTTCAAAATATTTAAACATATATGAGATTATATTTATTATGAAAAAACTGCCTGATCAAGAATGCCAGAGGGAGATAATAACGAAGGGTAAATAAGTAGCACCCTTGATCAGAATTAACCTCATAAAAGCAAATTGCTGTGTCAAAGGTTTGAGCTAAATGTGTTAAAAAAGTGATTTATTTAATTAGATAGCTTAAAATAGCTAGATCCCTTTTTCCCAGAGAAAATTTCTTCAATTAAAGGATGTTTAATTGGTTCATCTGAGTCATCAACAAGAAGATTTTGCTCGGAAACGTATGCCTCGTATGTGATTTCATCATTTTCAGCTAACAGATGATAAAAAGGCTGATCTTTTCTTGGTCTTACATTTTTTGGTATCGATTGATACCATTCTTCTGAATTATTAAATTCAAAATCAACATCATAAATTACACCTCTAAAGTCGAAGTGTTTATGTTTCACTATATCTCCAATTGAAAATTTAGCTTTTTGAATTGCCATTATATTTAGTATGGGTATTTAAAAACAAAAATCAATAAGAAAAATTAAAAGTTTCTATGAAAATATTATTTATGTTAATATCTCGCCTGTGAACAAATCTTTTTTAAAGTTTTTAACAGATTTTGGACCTCTAGTAATTTTTTTTTACTACTACTACGATAGTGGAAAAGACTTAAAAATTGCAATTCCCCCCTTTATTATTGCGACAATAATTGCATTAGCTATTGTTTGGTTTTTAGAAAAAAAAATACCAAAGATTCCTTTGTTAAGTGGAGTTTTAATTACTTTATTTGGAGGCTTAACAATTTACTTTGATAATCCAGTTTTTATCTATGTCAAACCAACAATTATAAATATTCTCTTTGCATTCGCTCTGATATTTGGAAGGTACTTTACAAATGAACCTGTTTTAAAAAAATTAATGGGTAACTCTGTCTCTCTAACTGATGAAGGATGGGAGATATTAAATAAAAGATGGATATATTTCTTTTTTGGTCTAGCAATTCTAAACGAAATAGTTTGGCGAACTCAATCTGAAGAATTTTGGGTAAATTTTAAAGTATGGGGACTATTACCAATTACATTTATATTCACTGCTTTTCAGATAGGTTTAATAAATAAGTATAAAACAAATGAATAATAATCTACGTCTAATAATCAATAATGTTAATAAAAAGAATATTGAAGAAAAACATTTTTTTGAAAAAGATGAATTAAAGATTATTTTAGACTTATACGCTAAAATGGTTTCTGAAGGATCGTGGAAAGACTATGGACTTAATATTTCAAGCAAACAAGTTGGTTTTAGTGTTTTTAAAAATACTACAGAAAATGCTCTGTATAAGATTTGCAAAAATTTTAAGCCAAAAAATAAAAATCTTAAATACTTAATTACCGATGCAAATGGAAAAATATTTAGAAATTCGTCTGATTTAAATAATCTATTGAAAAATATTAATTGGAAAAAACTTTAAATTATCTTCTTTGACCAAAAAGTCTAAGCAACATGATAAATAAATTAATAAAGTCTAAATAAAGCGTCAATGCACCCATTACAGCTTTTTTGCCCATTAATTCACCCGTGTCACTAGCCGCATACATGTTTTTGATTTTTTGTGTGTCGTAAGCAGTAAGTCCTACAAAAATTAAAACACCTAAAATAGAAATTACGAAATACATCATTGAAGACTTCATGAATATATTAACTATTGATGCGATAATGATACCAATTAAACCCATCATTAAAAAAGATCCTAATTTTGTTAGGTCTCTTTTTGTTGTATATCCATATATACTCATAGCTCCAAATGTTGCAGAACAAATGAAAAATACTCTTGTGATACTCATGCCAGTATAAACTAATAAAATTGACGAAAGAGACAGACCCATTAATGCAGCAAAAATCCAAAAAGTTGTTTGCGCTTTAGCTGCACTCATTTTATTTATACCAAAGCTCATGTAAAATACGATTCCAAGCGGAGCTAACATTACTAGCCATTTTAGCCCAGACATATAGATCGCGTTACCCACTTGAGTTAGTCCAACTATAGATCCTGAGCTATCAGTCACAACAGACATTTTGAAAGTTATAAGGGCAATTATCCCTGTCATAAGGATTCCCGTTGCCATGTAGTTATATACTTTTAACATGTAGGCTCTTAAGCCTTCATCTGTTACTGCTGATGATTGTTGTGTAGCCTCTTTTGCTCTACCTAGTATTCCTTTTTTATTAAATTCCATACTGTAACATATATAATCTTTTATTAATTATTCAAGATATCAAAAAAACAATAAATGACTAATATTTTAAAATACTAATGAATTATAAAAAATTAGGAAATACTGATCTAGATGTAAGTACAATTTGTCTCGGTACAATGACCTGGGGTGAACAAAATTCAGAGAAAGAGGGGTTTGAACAAATGGATTTTGCTTTAAGCCAAGGAGTAAATTTTTGGGATACAGCTGAAATATATTCAATTCCAATGAGAGAAGAAACCTATGGAGAAACTGAAAAAATAATTGGTAATTGGTTTCAAAAAACAAAAAAAAGGAATGACGTTGTACTTGCTACTAAAGTTTGTGGAAATACGTCAAACAAATATATTAGAGGTGGTGGAAATAGTTTTGGTAAAAAAAAGATTAAAGAAGCATTAGATGAAAGTTTAAGGAGATTAAAAACAGACTATATTGATTTATATCAACTTCACTGGCCCGAAAGAAGCACAAATTTTTTTGGTGATTACGGTTATGAGCATAACGAAAATGATAAAAATTGGACACCTTTTGAAGAAGTTTTAGAAAGTTTGAAAAAATTTATTGAACAAGGAAAAATTAGATATGTAGGTTTATCGAATGAAACTGCCTGGGGTTTATCAAAATTTCTTGAACTCTCAAAAATGAAAGGGCTTCCAAAAATGATGTCTGTCCAAAATCCTTACAACTTACTAAATCGAACGTATGAGGTTGGTTTGGCCGAAATTTCCATTAGGGAGCAAAGTGGATTATTAGCTTACTCTCCATTGGCGTTTGGATATTTAACAGGAAAATATAGAAATAATAAATTACCAGCGAAATCGAGAATGCAATTATTTAAAAATTTTAACAGATATAAAAATGAAAATGGTCAAAAAGCCATTGATGAATACTACAAAATTTCAAAAAAATATAATTTAGATTTTACTCAAATGTCTTTAAAATTCTGTGAAATTCAACATTTCACAACTAGTGTTATTATTGGGGCAACGACAATGGAACAGTTGAAAACAAATATAGAAAGTGTAAATGTAAATTTAAACAGCGATATAATAAATGATATTAATAAAATTCAACAGAAATACCCTAATCCATGTCCATAACTAAAAAATTTATCTTCACATTTTTATTTTTTATTATTCCAATTACATTTAGTTTAGCTGATATAAAAAAAGTTGGTAAGTTCAAAGATTGGGAAACATTAGTAATCCAAGAGAGTTCTGGTAAAGTTTGTTTTGCTCAATCTACCCCTGTTTTACAAGCACCAAAAACAAATAAAAGAGATGCTAGATTATTTGTTACTTTCAGACCGAATGAAAAAATTTCTAATGAAATAAGTGCAACTGCTGGATATGAGTTTAACAAAAATAATACTGTTTTAGCAACCTCAGGAAATAACAAATTTAAATTTGATATTAAACAACAGGGTTTTGCTTGGATGACGAGTAATAAAAAAGAAAAAATAATGGTTAAAGTTATGAAAAAAGGATCAAGAATTATGGTTACTGGTTACAATGAAAAAGGTTCACAAACCATAGATCATTATTCATTATTAGGATTCACAAAGGCCTACAATTCTGCAAAAAAAGCTTGCAGTTAATTAATGAAATCAAAAAAAAGAATTGTCTTAGCTTATTCTGGTGGCTTAGATACATCTATAATTCTAAAATGGCTTCAAGAAAATTATAACGCAGAAGTCATTTGTTACACTGCTGATATAGGGCAAGAGATTGATCGAAAAAAAATAATTAATAATGCTAAAAAATTTGGTGTTAAAAAGATCATAATTAAAGATTTAAAAAATCTTTTCGTAAAAGATTACGTTTTTCCAATGATACGAGGTAATGCGATTTATGAGGGAGTTTATTTATTAGGAACTTCTATAGCAAGACCATTAATCGCAAAAGACCAGATAAGAGTCGCAAAAAAATTTAAAGCATACGCAGTATCTCATGGAGCAACTGGAAAAGGTAATGATCAGGTCAGATTTGAGTTAGGTTATCACTATTTTGGCCCAAAGATAAAAGTTGTTGCACCCTGGAGAATTTGGAAATTAAAATCTAGAAGCGATTTAATTAATTATGCAAAAAAACATAAGATACCTATCCCCAAAGATAAAAAAGGTGAACCCCCTTTTTCTGTTGACGATAATTTATTTCATACCTCAACTGAGGGTAAAATTTTAGAGAACCCAAAAAATTCAGCCCCAGAATTTATTTTCCAAAGAACAACTTCCCCTGAAAAAGCACCGAATAAACCAACTTTTATTTCAATTAATTTTAAAAATGGTGACCCTGTTGGAATAAATGGAAAAAAATTAAATCCTGAAAACATTCTTACCAAATTAAATTTTATTGCTGGAAAAAATGGCATAGGAAGAGTTGATCTCGTTGAAAATAGATTTCTTGGAATTAAATCAAGAGGAGTTTATGAAACACCGGGCGGAACACTTTTGATTCATGCCCATAGAGCTATTGAGTCAGTGACACTGGATAAAGAAACAATGCACAAAAAAGATTTGATTATGCCAAGATATGCCGAACTGATTTATAATGGTTATTGGTATTCAAAAGAAAGATTTAAATTGCAAAAAATTATTGATCAAAAAAGAAATAAGGTGAATGGGTCAGTAAAATTTAAACTATACAAAGGGAATATTACTATTCAATCTAGAATTACAAAAAGTAATGCATACTCAATGAAAAAAGTTTCTTTTGAAGAAAATAAAACATTTAATAAATCTAATGTTGAAAGATTTATTAATTATCACAAGAAAAAACTGAGATATTAATTAGTTTTAGGACAATTTATAGTTTGTTAAATTTTTTTTTAGCTATATCTTAGAATTATGGAATCACTTAAAAATTGGATGAGAGATACAGCAAACATTTTGTTTGATGATAGTAAAAATGATCTCCGTTCTCTTCCTAAAACTGTTAGGTTGCAAATTTTATTAGTTTTAAGCTTTATATGGACCACAGTTTTTAGTTTATATGTTTTTTCATACACAACTTTTGTTTTTGGTTGGACTGGTCTTTTTTTAGCTCACATTGGTTTAATCTTTGCCGTGTATATGACCTTTAAACATTTTCATAGAGCAGAAGAAAATTCAGCTAGTGTTTTTAAAACAAAAAATTTTGACCCTTTTAAAATAATGGTTCTTGTTTTTGTGATTGTGTTTATATTTGTTTTTTCAAAAGGTATTGAAGTATTAACAAGTCCGAATCCATATTCTTATTCAATTCCATATGAAGGTTCTTCAAAATCAGTGTTTGAAAAATGGTTGCCTTTTAGTAAAGATAAATAATGGAAAAAATAGCAAAAAATTTACAGCTTATTTTAATGGTTATCATTTTAATAAGCACAGTTATTGCAGTCGGTATAGAGATGTACAAAATGTTTGAGAATAGATCGGTAACTTTAGCTGATTTATTATTAATGTTTCTTTACCTAGAAGTTCTAGCAATGGTAAGAGTTTTTTGGAACCAACAATCAATTAGTATTACCCTTCCATTGTTAATTGCAATTACTGCTTTAGCACGATTTATTATTCTTCAAGGTAAGGAAATGGATCCAACAGCATTAGTTTATGAAGCTATTGCCATTGTTCTAATTGCTGGTGCAATTGTTATTTTAAGATTAAGACATAGCGACAAGCTTGGTTTAAAGAAAAAAAAATCAAAATAAATCAAAATGAAATTTGAAGCCTCAAAGGCTGCGGCCTTAAATAGATTAAATAATTTTGTAGAACAAAATCTTTCCGAATATTCCAAACTAAGAAATTTTGACTTTGGTCCAGAAAACAGAACAAATATATCTGGCTTATCTCCATATATTACTCATGGAGTTATCAACGAGAAAGAGGTTATTGAAAAATCACTTAGCAAGTTTTCTTTTTCAAAAAATGAAAAATTTATTCAAGAAGTTTTATGGCGAACGTATTGGAAGGGCTGGTTAGAATTACGACCAAACGTTTGGACAGATTACGTAGCAGAGTTAAATAAAATTCGAGAAGAATATAAAGATAACCAAAATTACAAAAATGCAATAGATGGAAAAACCAATATTGAATGTTTTAATTACTGGGTAAAAGAACTTAAAGAAAATAATTATTTACATAATCATACTAGAATGTGGTTTGCTAGTATTTGGATTTTTACATTAGAATTACCCTGGCAATTAGGAGCAGAATTTTTTATGCAACATCTTTATGATGGCGACTCTGCATCTAATACTCTTGGTTGGAGATGGGTAGCAGGAATTCAAACACAGGGAAAACACTATTTAGCAAGTGAGTGGAATATCAAAAAATTCACTAATAATAGATTTAATAACATTAAATTAAATGAAAATGCTCCTCCAAAAGTTTCTGAAAAAACTTACTCAATAGTTAAACAAGATTTTAGCAATAAAAATACAGATGATGAAAATCTTTTTATTTTTGAAAATAGTTTATCATTTGAAACTACAGATTTTCAAAATCATAAATTTAAAAAAATTTATATAATTTCAAATAAAAATGAAAATAGATCCATAAAGCTGAGTGAAAAAGTTATTAAATTTAAATCTCTTTTAATTAGTGATCAAAAACAAAGATTAGAAAATAATTCTATCAATTGTGAAGTGGTAGATATAAGTGAGGTTAAAAATATAAACGAAAAAGTTATTGCGTTATATCCAACAGTTGGTGAAAACCTGGATTATTTAAATTCAAATAATTTAAAAATAGATTTTTTATATAGAAAACTCGATCAATATTCGTGGCAATATTGTAATAAAGGTTTTTTTAATTTTAAAAATTATATTCCTAAAATAATATCATCTTTAAATTAAAACCACCTGAACATCCCGATAATTGCTGCAGTAGCATAAAAGAATTGTAAAAATAATATTCCTCTGTGACCGCCCCTATAAGCCCAAATTCCAATTAGGATTGCAGATATAAGTAATAAACAAAAACCAAAAAACTCTATGCCAATATTCATAGCTACAAATAATGAATATAATATAGCAGTTATAACTCCTGCCCATTCAAAAATTTTATTATTCATTTTCTAATTTGAATTTTTTTCTATTATAAATTTTTTTTTTATTTTTTACTATTTTATTTCTGAGCATTGGTGAGCTCAATAATTTGGCCATTGGATTTTTCTTTTTTAATTTTTTTCTTTTTTTACTCATAAGAGACTCTTAAAATTATTATATAAAATTTTTGAATAATTATTCATATCTTTCATATTTTTTTTTGCAGATTGATCAAATTTTTCTAATGCGCCATCACCAAGTTGATCCTCAAGTGCCTTTTTATATTCTGGTACACAACCCCACTCATTAACTGTTGTATTTTTAATCTCTATATGGAATTGGATGCCATATGCATGATCTTGATATTTAAAAATCTGATACTTAGTTATTGGCGATGATGCTATTAAAGTAATATCGGGATTTTTATCAACCCCCTGAACCTCATAAGAATGCCACTGTAAACTTTTAATATTATCTGGAAATTTTGAGAACAAAATGTCTTTTTTTTTATTGTCAGTAAAATTTATATCCATCATGCCAATCTCTGCTGGATTTGATTTTACGACTTTACCACCAACTACTTCACCTAATAACTGACAGCCTAAACAGAAACCTAAATAAGGTTTTTTAAGATTTACTACAAATTCTTTTATTCTTTTTTTTTCTTCAACTAACCAGGGATACTCTTTTTCCATATAGGTATCCATCGGTCCACCCATACATAACATTCCATCATATTTTGTTAGGTCATTTGGGATTTTCTCACCTTCATCAAGTTCGATTGTTGTAAGATTTAAACCATCAGCCAACATTAGATCCTTTATGTAACCTGGATCTTCAATTTTAATATGTTGTAAAATAAGTATGTTCAATACTTAATATTTTAACCGAGTTAAATTTATTAACAATAATTTACTGGTTAAAAAAAATAAAATTTTTTTTAAATTATCTCGCCAGTTTAATGAATATATCTCCCATACCAGCATCTAAATTCTCTAAAGGTGTATTGTTTCTTAACTCACAATACCTACCAGTAACTTGATGGCTTTTAACAAAATCTATATCATCTTTTTCGCAACTTTTTCCATTATGTAGCAAACCTATAACTATTCGATCGTCAAGACTATACACCTCTGATTTATTAATTTTTTTACCATCACAAAAATAATCTTTATTTACTCTGTTTGGAAAATCTTGTTTATCGCAAGGATTTTTGATTGTTAAAACATAAAATTCCTTCAAGCCATCTTTAAATTCATATTTCATTTTTTGAGTTTCAGAGTACTTCATAAGATCACATGAACATGGAACACAACATCTATAATAATTTCCACAAATTTTTTTTTTGGTTTTAGTTTCTTCAACAAATAAAAATTCTGAGTCGCTATTTGGATCAATCAAAGATCCAGAAACTGCACAGTATAATTTATTAAATTCGATAAAATCCTTATAAGTAATTTTTTTATCTATAATATATTTAAAAAACTTAGGTCCTGCCGCATTTCTATTTTTATCAGGAAATATTCTTGACCAATCAGTAATAAGCTCCTTGTGATAGTTTTTTTCTTCAGCAAACGATTTAAGCTGAAATAATATTAGAAATATAATCAAAGAAAGATTTAAAAATTTTTTCATTTTTGCTTTATAGTAATTGTTTGATTTAACTCACTTACATTGAATAATTTTTTTGTTCCATTGGTCCATTTAATTTCTACTTTAAAATTTTTTTCATTTTTTCTAATTCCATAATGTGCCACAGGCTCCATTTGACATAAGTAACCAGATCCTGCATCAATAGTTTTGGAATGCTTTCTTTTATTAGTTATTAATGTTACCGTAGCTCCTCTCGCTGGGGCACCATGTTTATTTAACGGTTTAATTCTTAGGTATTTATTTTCTTTGTTAACTTTGGCTTTATACAAAGTTAATGGTTGCTCTTTACTTTCACCACGAGCAACTAACAATTCTAAAACTCCGTCATTATCAATATCTGCGACTGCTGCCCCAGTTCCATACCCATTAGCTTCGAGACCAACTTCAAAATTTATCTGTTCAAATTTTCCATCATCTTTGATACGAAATAATTTATTTGGTTCTGCTATATTGTTCATAAAAACTTCATCAAAACCATCGTTATCAAAATCTGCAGAAATAATTGTTCTTATTCTGGAAGGTTTATCAAAATCTTTATTTCCTATGTCCTTAAATTCATTATTTTCTAAAACCCAAGCTCTATGATACCCAAGCCAATTACCACTCAAAATATCTAATCTACCTCGATAATATATGTCTGATAGAGCTGTACCTCTCCCATTTTGGATTTCATCATCTACTCTGTAGTCAAATGCTACATCTTGAAAAATTCCATTATTATTCTCATAAAGAAAATTTGCTCCTCTCTCATTAGCAGCAAACACATCAATCTTATCAGAAATAATATGTCCAGCTACGACTGCTCGACCACCAGTGATATTATCAAGATTTAAACTCTGAGCCTTATCTTTAATCAATTCATCTTCAATCTCATAAAATCTGGTCGGGCCTCCGTAATTTGCTACATAAACCCCATAATTTCCATCACCCTTTCTGTCGACACAAACAACTGATCTGCCTGCTGTTAAATTAAGGTCTCTCTGGTTTTTTTCGATTTCAAATAAATCTATATAATTATTATTTTTTTCTAAATCTATAAGTCTATCTGAATATTTTTTTGTACCACTGTAAGTATCAGTGTTAAGAAAATATATTTCTTCGTATCCATCTTTATCTATATCGCATGCAGCTACACCAATTGTTCTTCTAAACTCATCTGTAAATTTTTTTTGTTTTACAATATTAATTAATTTTCCGTCTTCGTAGGATAAAGCTAAATTAAGATAACCAAAACCTGTGACTACAAAATCAAAATTTCCATCTTGATTTACGTCTGTTACAGAAACTCCATAACTAAGTCTTTTGGGATTATCAACAATTTGGTTTGTAATATCCTCAAAGAAATCAGCGTATAGACCGTTTGGGGTAAGTAGTAAAAATAAAACTACTATTTTTTTTAAATATTTATTTATTTTAATTTTCATTTTTTTTACTTTTATATTTTTTCATCCAACTACTAAAAATTTTTATAGCATCCTCCATATCCACAGTTTTATTAGGATGGTTCTTTGCTCTACCTAGCATTGTTGCGATTACATTCACCTGATACTTAATTGGACGATTTTTAATAGTTTTAATTGTGTAAAGAGCTTTTTCCCTATTTTTAAACCCCAAACCTTGAGTAGTGGTTTTAGGATTGTAATCTGAATAAAGCGATAAATTTATAGGTTTAGTTTTTTTACTTAATGGCATTTTATCTATAATTTTAAAAATTGACTTATAATTAAGTTTATTCATCTTCTTTTTAGATTTGCCGTCAAAACCAATTAAATCAATTGATGATTTTTCCTGCTTATTAATTTTACAAATTAATTTTACAAATCTTTTATGAAAATCTTTTATTTTATCTTGATATATTTTTTTGGCTTCTAGATAAATTCTATCGTTATAGCTCGTTGTAGAAACAAGTAAAATTCTACTTTTCCATTTGTACTTTCCTAGCTTCATACTTTTTTACTAGAACATCTTTTTGAGCAATATTTAACTTTTTCCCAATTCAATTTCCATTTCTTACGCCAAATAAAAGGTCTTTTACAAACAATACAGATTTTAGAGGGAAGATTTTCTTTTTTCACTAAATTGTATTTTGTTTAATAAATTTATCGGCTGCAGATAAAATCATTTTTTTTCTATCTACTTTCATTTTATCAAAAATTCTAACCATCATTGAAAGTCTTGGATTTTTTAAAAAAAATTTTCTATTACGATCTATAAATCTCCAGTAAAGTCCGTCCATCGTGTTACACCATTCTCCTTTTTTAAAATCCATCATTTTCATAAAATAACTTGATCCACAAATATAAGGTTTAGTTGCGAAAATTCCCCCATCACTAAATAATCCCATACCATACACGTTCGGAACCATAACCCAATCAGAGGAGTCGACAAACATCTCCATAAACCATTTATAAACAAACAGTGGTTTGATCTCACAAAGATTCATGATGTTTGATAAAATCATTAATCTTTCAATATGATGAGACCATCCATAATTTAAAGCATTTTTAATTGCGTAATCTAGTGGAGGTAAACCAGTCGTTCCGTCATACCATGATTTTTTCATTTTACGATTTTGTTTGAAAAAATTTCCAGTTTCCATTTCGTTTGAGTAACTTTGATAAATTCCTCTCATAAATTCTCTCCATCCTATAACCTGACGAACATAACCTTCTAAAGAATTTAATCTGATTTTTTTACTTTTATGGAAATCTAAAACTTTTTTGATAATAAATTCAGGTGTGATTAAACCAAGGTTGATATAAGGACTTAAAGCGCTGTGAAATAAGATATTATCTTTTTGATCCACTGCGTCCTCATAATCACCAAATAAATTAGATTTTTCTTTAATGAAAAAATTCAATAATTTGACTACATCATTATACTCTGTAGCAAACCAAAAATTTTTGGTTGTTCCTGGATGATCTTTAAATAGTTTTTCAATAATAGGTTTTAATTTTTTTGTATGATTTGTTTCATTAATTTTAGGAAACTTTGGAATAGAAATATTTTTTGGTAACTTATTTCTGTTATCTTCGTCAAAACTCCATTTGCCTCCAATAGGATTTCCATCAGAACCCATTAATATTCCAGATTTCTTTCTCACTTCCTTATAAAAAGTTGCCATGAAAGGTTTTTTTGATTTAGATAGGTATTGTTTAAATTCATCTCTTGAATTCAAAAACATTGGAGTTTGAATAATATTCCATTTGATCTTTTCTTTTTTTACGAATTGATTTATTTTTTTCTCAAAAAATTTATCCTCAACTTCAAAACTTGAAATCTCTTTTATTTTTTTTGAATTAATTATTCTTTTTAATTTTTTTAAATAGTCTTCTTTAAATTCTTTATCCTCAATTTTAAAATATTCTAATTTAAACTTATCTTTTCTGAGGTTTTCCGCATGTGAACGCATCGATGACAAAAAGAGAAGTATCTTATTTTTATGATGTTTTTCATAAGTACATAATTGATAATCCTCTGCCATAAAAATTAGGTGGTCTTTTTTGAAGCGATCCAAGTATTTTGATGGAAATAATTGATTACCCAGTATAAAAAATAACTTCATAATTAAATATAACTAATAAAATTTTTTATGTCAGAAAAATATCTTATTCTTGGTGCGACAGGTTCAATCGGATCTAGTTTAGCTGAACAATTGGTAAATTCAGGTAATTCAGTTCATTTAGTTGGCAGAAATGAAAATGAAACAAAAAATATTTCTGAGAAATTAGGTTGTAGTTTTACAATAGCCGATGTTTTGCAGGATGGATTTGTGGAAAAGGTTAAAAATGATATTTCTGATGTAAAAGGAATTGCCTACTGTGTAGGTTCAATTGATTTAAAACCTTTGAGAATGGTCAATGAACAAGATTTTAATAAGTGTATGAAATTAAATTTATACTCAGCAGTGGATGTTATAAAAGGCTACCAGGATAGTTTAAAAAAAAATAAAGGTTCAGTAGTTTTATTTTCTACAGTTGCAGCTCAAAGAGGTTTTACAAATCACGCTATAATTGCCTCTACTAAGGCTGCTGTAGAAGGTTTAACTGTTTCTTTAGCAGCGGAATTTGCTCCTAATATTAGAGTGAACTGTATTGCACCTAGTTTGACTAACTCGAAAATTGCTGAGCCAATGTTAAAAAATAAGGCATTAGCAGATGGTATAGCTAAAGCCCATCCTTTAAAAAGATTAGGTGAAGGTAAGGACTCTGCCTCTCTTGCAAAATTTCTTATTACTGACGACAGTTCTTGGGTTACAGGTCAAATAATTGCTGTTGATGGTGGTAGATCAAAACTTTCTTAAAGTGAAAAGAACGCTTGTTACAATTTTTTTATTTACACTTTTTATAAATTATTCATTCGCTGATAATTTAAGATTTAAGAAGATTGTAAATTTAAAAGGTCCATGGGGATCTACTTTTATTAATGATACGGAATTATTAATTACCGAAAAAAGTGGAGAAATTAAATTAATAGACCTTAATTCTAAAAAAATTTCTTCATTAAATCACAATCTTAACTATTTAGAGCATGGTCAGGGTGGTTTATTAGACATTCTTTATAAAGATGATTTTGTCTATGTTTCTTATACCGAAGATAGAGGAAATTGGAAAACTAGTACTTCAATAGCAAAATCGAAATTTAATGAAAAAGATTTAATATTTAAAAATATTTTTCAAGCTAATCCACCTATAGACTCAGGATATCACTTTGGATCAAGGTTGGCGATCAAAGACGGTTATCTTTTTGCGTCTGCTGGTGAACGAGGTCAAGGTATGATTGCACAAGATCCTACAAAGCATCCTGGTAGTATCATTAGAATAAATATTGATGGAAGTATCCCAAAAGATAATCCAAAATTTCAGGGTAAATCAGATTGGTTACCTGAAATTTATCAAATAGGTATTAGAAATCCTCAAGGTCTAACTTTATCACCATTTGATGAAAAAATTTATATGAGTAATCATGGAGCGAGAGGTGGGGATTGGTTTGGTGAAGCAAAAAAAGGTGAAAATTATGGATGGAAAATTTTAGGTTGGGGAGGGACAAACTATTCAGGCATTCCTATCGGTCCAAAATGGAAACCAGGTTTTACAAAAGCGATACAATATTGGGTGCCATCCATAGCAACAAGTGCAATCACAATTTACAAAGGAAAAGAGTTTAGTGAATGGGATGGACATGCTTTAATTACTTCACTTAAAGACAAATCTTTGAGAAAATTAATATTTAACGACTTATCTAATGTGAAAGAGGAAATCATATTTAAAAATAAAATTGGAAGAATAAGAGATATACAAGTACATCCTGATAACGGAAAAGTTTACTTTTTAGGAGAAGACGCTCTCTGGCTGATGGAGAAAATCTAATTTTTTAGATATAAGTAACCATTTAATTCGATTAAAAGATTATATCTAAATAAATTTATGAATTGGGTAGTTTTTACAATTTTAGCAGCTTTTTTTCAAAATCTAAGAACTTCATTACAGAAAAAATTAAATAAAGATTTATCATTGGTTGCTTCTGCATACGTAAGATTTGCCTTTGCATTACCATTTGCTTTTGTATTATTTTTTTTTTTTCACGATTTTAATATCATTTCAGATATTCTAGATCAAACTAACTTCATTTTTTTTACTTTTTTAGGATCTATTTTACAAGTTACTTTTACTATAACGCTATTATACCTTTTTAGATTTTCAAATTTTGTTGTCGGTACTTCACTAAGTAAAACAGAAGTTATTCAAATTGCGATTTTTGAATATATCATATTAAAAGATAAACTAAATTTGCTTGGTGTTTTAGGAATAATAATTGCAACACTTGGGGTTATTATTATTTCGATCAAAGATTATAAATTGTTTTTTAAAAATTTTTTTTCAAAGGTAACACTTATTGGATTGGGAGCGGGACTTTTACTGGGTCTCAGTGTTGTCTATTTTAGGGCAGCAGCACTAACACTGGAAAATTTTTCATCAAACTTTGATAAAGCGCTTGCTACAGTTTTTTTTGCTTTAATAATTCAAACTATAATCATTAGCGCATATTTGATAATTTTTGAAAAATCGGAATTCAAAAAATTTTTTGATAATAAATTTGAAATATGCTTGACTGGATTAGCTGGTTTTTTAGCGACACTATCTTGGTTTTTTGCTTTCACTTTAATTCAAGCATCTTTTGTTAGAGCTGTTGGTCAAATTGAAATATTTTTTAGTTACATCTCATCAAAATATCTTTTTAAAGAAAAAATAACTCTTATTGAAATTTTAGGTATTTTGATATTTATAGCTGGTGCAACTTTATTGCTTTTAACAAGATCAACTTAATCTTTAATTATTTAATAATTTATTTTTTGCCTTTTCAAACTCTTCTTGAGTTAATACACCGCTTTCTCTTAATGAATTCAATTTTTCTAATTCATTACTCAAAGATTTGTCAGTGTTTGATTCCTCATTATTGTCATCTATTTCATTTTCATCTTTATTAGCTTGGTTAGCTTGTTTCGCACTAACACCACTCATGATAGCTCTCGTCCCTAAGTATAAAACAAAGAATAAAATAGGAATTACCAGTCCAAAAAAAATCAATTTTTCCATTACCTATTCATCATCCTCTTCTCTCCAATTTTTTTCATACATTAGCCAAGCTGCATATATAACTGAAAATGTTCCAACAATCATACCATAATCAAAACCTGTTTGTTGATCATATAAATACCAGCCCAATTGGGTAGCTCCAATGGTAGGAACTGTTAAAATTAAGAATACAATTGCAATTCTATAAGGATATTTAGGTTTCTTCACACCTCAAAATATCAAAAAATTTAATAGGTTGTAACTTTAAAGTTGCGATCTTTTGAAACACTCTACAGTATTTTTTAATAAACAAGCGATTGTCATTGGCCCAACTCCACCTGGAACCGGTGTTAAAGCTTTAGCATTTTTTGAAACTTCATCAAATGCAACATCACCAACAATACCTTTGTCGGTTTTATTAATTCCAACGTCAATTACGATTGTGTCTTTTTTAACCCAATCTCCTTTAACAAGTTCAGGGATACCAACAGCAGCAATAATAATATCTGCTTCTAAACATTCGGCCTTGAGATCTTTTGTTTTTGAGTGGGTAATTGTTACCGTGCAATTTTCTTTTAAAAGAAGTTGTGTCATCGGTTTTCCATTTAAATTAGATCTTCCGACTACAACTGCTTTTTTTCCACTTAAGTTTGGCTCAATTTTTTTAATTAATAAATAACAGCCTAGTGGAGTACAGGGTACAGAACTTTCGTAACCTGAAGAAAGATTACCAACATTCATAGGATGAAATCCATCAACGTCTTTAGATGGATGAATAGCCTCAATAATTTTTTGTTTATCGATATGTTTTGGCAAAGGTAACTGAACTAAAATACCTGAAACGCTCTTATCTTTATTTAGATCATTAATCTTGTCCAAAATAACTTTTTCTTCCACAGAGTCTGGGTATTTAATTACGTCAGACTTTAAACCAACCTCTTTTGCTGATTTCTCTTTGTTCCTTACATATATTTGACTAGGGGTAAGATCTCCAATCAAAATCACAGTTAAACCTGGTACTTTATTATACTTATTTTTTAATTCAGCTACTTCTTGTTTAAGTTCTTCTCTTAACTCTGCTGCTGCTTTTTTTCCGTCAATTAGAATCATAAGTTTTAAAAAATTAAAGGTGCGATGTAGAGCTTCATACACATTTCTATAAACCAAATCAATAGAAGTAATATAATGGGTGAGATATCTAAGGATCCTAAATTAGGTAAAAAACGTCTTATTTTATTTAGTATAGGATCTGTTAAACGATATGTTAATTCCAAAATTGAATAAACAAATCTGTTTTGTGTATTTAAAACATTAAAAGCAACCAACCAGCTTATAATTACATTCGCTATTACTACGTAAGAATAAAGCTTTAATATTTGTAAAGCTAAATAAAAAACGGCTATCATTTTTTTTCTATATAAATAGACGAACTTGGGAATGCAAAAGATGCTTTGTTTTTTTCGACAATTTTTTTAATTTCAATTGCTAATTTCTCTTTTACTGATAGCCATTCATTCCAACTGTCTGATTTAGTAAAACAACGAACATACATATCAATTGAACTATCAGAAAATTTGTCAACTCTTACTGCAATTCCTATACTAGTATTAAAGTCCTCACTTTTTTGAATGTGATCTTCAATTTCATTTCTTATTGTTTTTAATTGATCAACCGTTGTGTCATATTGAAGAGTAATAATCCAACTTATTAACCAATTCGAAGTTTCACTTACATTTACAACTGCATTTTCGGCAAATTGAAAGTTGGGAATAATAGCTAGTGATTTATCAAATTTTCTTATTGTTGTTGATCTAAATCCAATTTTTTCAACAATACCCTCTATAATTCCCTCTACTAATATCCAATCACCAATTTTAAATCTTTTTTCAACTAAAACTAAAATACCTGAAATCAAATTTTTAAATAAATCTTGGGCACCTAAAGCTACTGCAACACCAAATAAACCAAGACCAGCAATAATTGGTCCTATCTTTATTCCCCAAAGTTCTAATACAGCAGCTAGACCTAAAATAAAAATTAGTATTTTTAAGGATTTAATGATCCAGCCAATTAACTCTCTTGTTAAAAGTTTATCAAGTCCACTTAAAATATAAGACACAGGTTCAATAATTTGATGTATCACCCAAAAGATTAAAATTGTTATTAAAGTTCTATTTATTGTGTCAACAACTTCTCTACCTTCAATTGAAAAAGTCATATAATAACTTGCTATAAAAAAACCCAAAACAATTGGTAAAAATCTTGCTGGCCCAATCAATGCAGACACAAAAGTATCATCTAATTTATTAGTCGTTCTTTTAGAAATTATCTCTAATTTTTTAATAATAAGTTTACTTATTAATCCTCTAAATATTAAAAAAATTAAAAATATTCCAATACCAATTAATATTTGAAAAATATCTACTCCTAGAATCCCTCTGTTCCAGACTGATAAAAAGACTTCAGAAAAATTATTTATTATTTCCATAGTTAAATTTTATATAACAAAAATTCCTCTTCTCCAGGATTAAAAAGAAATATCTTTTTCCACTTAATTTCATTTAATTTAGCTGATGTTTTTTCGCCTATACACATCAAATTAGTACTCATCCAAAGACTTTCTAGCTGATTAAATTTTATGAACTTTAAAAGACTTGATGCGCTATTTTGTGAATAAACGTAAACCATATCAGGCATATCAAGTTTTAACTTATTAATAAAATCATTATCAAATTTTTCATTATGTACAGTTTCATAGTTTATCAACCTCTTAACTTCATATCCCTCATTTTGCAGTTGATTATCAAGATCCACTGAAATGTTTTCTCCACTTACATAAATTAATTTACCCTCAGTTTTATCAAAATTCTGCAATATCAATTCTTTCAAATTTAGAACGTTTCCCTCTGCAGCAATTGTATTTGAAAAACCATGACCTCTTGCTTCTTTTTCGGTTGCATTTCCTACGCAAAAACATTTTATATTTTTATCTAGTCCGTTAAAATTTAAAAATCTCACAGCATTAGAACTTGTAAAAATAATACCCTTAAACTTAGAAAGATCTATTTCTTCATGTAGAATTTTTTTGATTGATAATAAAGGTAAATGTGAAACCTTATGACCAAGAGACTGAAATTTAATGATCATTTCAGAACAATCTTCTAAAGGTCTGGTTAATAGAATATGCATTTTATTTTTTATAAATATTATTCGACTTTATTTTTAAAATTTGACCAATCTCATTTCCGAGTTCTCTAAAATTTTCTAATTTGTCGGATTTTTTTTCATAAAATCTTTGTGAACCATCTAATGAGAAGAGCTCTGCTTCTACTGTAATTTTGTTTTCATCTATTTTAGAATGAATTCCAACTGCTGTTTCACAATCCCCCTCTAAAATTTTTAGAATATTTCTCTCAGCATGTGCTCTTTTATAAGTCTCTTTATGATTAATCTTTTTTAACATTGAAATCATATCTTCATCATTTGCTCTACACTGTATAGCAATTATTCCTTGCCCTGCACTTGGAATTATTTCCTCGATAGAAAAAATTTCTGAAATTTTATCCTCTAATTTTAAATACTTTATACCAGCATAAGATAGAATTATCGCATCATACTCGCCATCCATTAATTTTTTTATCCTAGTGTCAACATTCCCTCTTATAAGTTTACAATTAAAATCTGGTCTAATTTTTTTAATTTGAAATTGTCGTCTGTAAGAAGATGTTCCAATAACAGCATTCTTTTTTAAGTCTTTAAATTTTTTATTCCCATTAATTATTACGATTTCTCTCGCATCAGTTCTCTCAAGAAATGTATCTGTTAAAAGGCCATTGGTCTCAATTGCTGGCATGTCTTTTAGTGCATGAACTGCTATATCTATATTATTTTTTTGGAGCTCTTGTTCAATACTACTTGAAAATAAACCCTTGCCACCAACATCAGATAACCTGGTGTCTTGTATCTCATCCCCTTTGGTAGAAATTTTTTCAATATTTATATCCTGGTCAGTAAAGTTGGTTGCTTCAATAATTTTCTCTTTTACTTTTTGTGCATATAATAATGCTAACTTACTTCCTCGAGATCCAATTTTTATTTTCTTTTTCATAAAAAAATCATTTCTTACTTGTATTGGGATTGTACAATTATTAAAAACTATTTGTATGAATAAAAAACCCTTAATTCTTGGAATAGAAACTAGTTGTGATGAAACTTCAGCATCTTTAATTTCAGAAAAAGAGCGAGGAATACCAATAATTCTCTCTAATATTATTTCTAGCCAAACAGAAGTGCATAAAGAATTTGGTGGAGTTGTTCCTGAACTTGCTGCTCGATCCCATTTAGAAAAAATTGATTGGATTGTTCAAAAGGCTTTGGATGAAAGTGGAAAAAAAATAGACGAAATAGATGCAGTTGCTGCAACAGCTGGACCAGGATTGGTTGTTTGCTTATCAGTTGGTTTAAGTTTTGGCAAAACTTTTGCTAATTTGATTAAAAAACCATTTATTGCAGTTAATCATTTAGAAGGCCATGCTTTAAGTCCAAGAATTAACTCAAGAATAGATTACCCATATTTATTTTTATTGATCTCAGGTGGGCACTCACAGTTTTTAAATGTTAAAGGACTTGGAAATTATAAAAGATTGGGCACTACTATAGATGATGCTTTAGGTGAAGCATTTGATAAAACTGCAAAATTATTAGGAATAGAATTTCCAGGTGGACCCAAAATTGAAGTTTATGCTGAGAAGGGAAATCCTGAAAAATATAAGTTACCACAGCCAATTATTAACAGAGGGGGTTGTAATTTATCGTTTGCAGGCTTGAAGACAGCAGTTTTAAAAATATCAAAAAAGATAAAAACAGAACAAGATAAATTTGATTTAGCGGCGTCTTTTCAAAAAACAATAATAGAAATCCTGTATAAGAAAACAAAGATTGCTTTTTTAGAGTTCGAGAAACAAAGTAATCTAAATAAAAAAATTTTTGTTGTTGCCGGTGGTGTTGCTGCTAACAAAAAAATTAGATCAATGTTAATTAATTTATGTAAAGAAAAAAATTATGAAAGTATGTTTCCACCAATAGAACTCTGTGGTGATAATGCTGCAATGATAGGGATGGCAGGCTTAGAAAAATTTAAATTAAACCAATTCAATGATTTAGATTATCCAGCAAAACCCAGATGGCCACTAGATGAAAAAGCTAATTTCTTAAAAGGAGCAGGTGTAAAATTATAATGCAATACTGGTTACTTAAATCAGAGCCTGACGTTTGGTCAATTGATCAACAAAAAAAAGCTGGTGAAAAAGGAGCACCCTGGGATGGTGTAAGAAACTATCAAGCAGCTAAGAATTTAAAAACTATGAAAAAGGGTGATCAATGTTTTTTTTATCACTCAAATATTGGAAAAGAAATTGTTGGAATAGTAGAAGTTGTGAAAGAACATTACATTGATAAAACAGACAAATCAGGAAGATTTGTTGCTGTGACTGTTAAGTTTTTGAAAAGACTTAATAACCCTGTGTCTTTAGAGCAAATTAAAAAAAACAAGGATTTAAGCCATTTATCTTTAATTAAACAAAGTAGATTATCTGTAATGCCTAT
>CACCJO010000005.1 GCA_902546375.1 uncultured Pelagibacteraceae bacterium | reverse complement strand
TATTTTAGACCGAAACAATCATTTTTTAGCAAAAACTGTTAATTCTATTGATATTGGAATAAATCCAGTTGAAGCGATAAATAAAAAAAAATTGCTACTTAATCTAAAATATATTTTTCCTGATAAAGATTTTGAATTAATTAATTCAAAACTTTCAAAAGATAAATTTTTTTGGTTTGAAAAAAAAATTTCAGATGAGAATTATGAGAAAATTATGATGTTGGGTGATAAATCAATAAAACCACATGAAAATCTTATAAGAGTTTATCCACAAAAAAATTTATTTAGTCATATAATAGGACAAATAGATGATGATAACTTGGGGATTTCTGGGTTAGAGAAATCATTAGATGTAGATTTAAAAAAAAACGATAAATCTATTCAACTTACTGTCGATAAAGATATTCAGTTCCTGATAAGAGAAGAGTTAATAAAGTTCAATAAAATATTTAAAACTAAAGGTAGTGCCTCAATTTTAATGGATATTGATAATGGTGAGATATTATCGATTATTTCGCTGCCTGATTTTGACCCTAATCAAAGAGAAAATATTACAGATGTGAATTATATTAATAGAGCAACTAAAGGTGTTTATGAATTAGGTTCTGTTTTTAAAACTTTTACCTTGGCAGCAGCCTTAAATGAAAAGATAATAGAGCCAAATACTGAATTTAAAAATTTAGAAAAAAATATCACTTGTGGAAAAAATAAAATAAGTGAATATGACAAAAAAATTCCCTCGAACTTAACTGCTGAAGAAATATTAATCCGCTCAGGCAACATAGGTTCAGTAAGAATCGGCCAAGCAATTGGGATTGAAAAATATAAAAAATTTTTAAATGATCTTGACTTAATTAACTCAATACAATTTGACATAGAGGAAATGGGTAAACCAATACCCTTTAATTGGGGAAAGTGTAAGCTTGCAACAACTTCATATGGACATGGAATAACTACTACAATTTTACAATTGACTAGCGCTTACTCTACTATTGCTAACGGTGGTTTTAGGATCAATCCAACTCTTATAAAAAAAGAAAAATATGTTAAAGGAGAAAGAATTTTAGAGGAAAATGTTTCATCAAATCTTGTTTCAATATTAAGAAAAATTGTAACTACAAAAGAAGGTACAGCAACTCTAGCTAATGTAGAAGGTTATGAGGTTGCAGGAAAAACTGGTACCGCAGAAAAAATTTTAGAGGGTGGATACTCTCGGAAAAAGATAAATACTTTTGCTTCAGTATTTCCAGCCTCAAATCCTAAGTATAGCTTAGTTGTGATGTTGGATGAGCCTAAAACAAATAGTGAGTACGTTTATAATTATAGAGATGGATCAGGAATAAAATACAAAGGAACTCCTTTTAATACTGCAGGTTGGACTTCAGTTGAAGTTGTTGGTCAAATTATAGAAAAGATTGGGCCTATTTTAGCCACAAAATACGCGCAAATTAATTAACAATGTTATTAGGCAATTATTTTACCAATATAGATAATAGTAAAAAAAAAATTTTTTTCTCAGGGATTTCATTCAATTCAAAAGATATTAAAAAAGATAACATTTTTTTTGCCATAAAAGGTAACCATTTCGATGGAAATAAATTCATTTCTATTGCAATAAAAAAAGGCTCTAAAATTATTATAAGCGAGAAAAGAATTACAAATCCTCAAAAGGATATTTTATTCATTCATACTAAAAATATAAGAAAACTTTTAGCAGAAATCGCTTTTAAAATTTATAAGAATAAACCAAATAATTTAATTGCTGTAACTGGAACAAATGGAAAATCATCTGTTTCAGATTTTTATTTTCAATTGTTAAAACTTAATAAAATAAAAGTCGCCTCAATCGGAACATTAGGTATAAAATCGAAAAATATAAGACGAAATTTACAAAATACTACGATAGACCCAATTCGAATGGGACAAATATTATCTAAATTAAAATCTCAAAAAATTAATAATGTAATTATGGAAGCATCCAGCCATGGTCTAACTCAACATAGGTTGGATGGTCTAAAGTTTTCATCTGGTATTTTCACAAATTTATCTCAAGATCACCTAGATTATCATAAAAATTTTAAAGATTACTTTAGAGCAAAACAGTACTTATTTGAAAATTTGATAAGAAAAAAAGGAAATGTAATAACAGATGAAACATTACCAGAATTTAAAAGAATAAAAAAAATCGCAATTTCTAGAAAATTGAAATTGCAGGTTTTAAATAATAGCAAAAATCAATTTCAAATTTTATCTCATAGTTATAGAGGCGAGAAACAAATATTAAAAATTAGATACTATAATCTAACAAGAGAAATAAATTTAAATCTTATTGGAAAAATACAATTAAAAAATATTTTAATGGCGATTATTGCAGCAAAAAATAGCAATATAAGTTTAATCAAAATTCTAAATGTTTTATCAAAACTTAAGCCAATAGATGGAAGACTTGAAAAAATAGGTAAAATCAAAAATAGGTCTAAAGTAATACTTGATTATGCACATACACCAGATGCACTTAGAATATGTCTTTCGAACCTTAAAGAGCAATTTCCAAATAAAAAGATAATTTTACTCTTTGGTTGTGGCGGAAATAGAGATCAAAATAAAAGATTTAAAATGGGAAAGATTGCATGTGATTATTCTAACGAAATTTTTTTAACAGATGATAATCCTAGATTTGAAGATCCAAGAAAAATAAGAGATGATATTAAAAAGGGTATTCAAGACACTTCGATAAAAGAAATTCCTGATAGAAAAAAAGCTATTTCTGAGGCCATCAAAAATTTAAATACAGGTGATATTTTGTTGGTTGCTGGAAAAGGTCATGAGAAAACTCAAGATTTTGGTAAAAAGAAAATTTATTTTTCAGACAAAAAAATTATTTTAGATTGTATTAAACTTAAGAATACAAGCTTATCAAAAAACTTTAAGATAAATATTATTAAAGAATTATCAAAAATCAAAAATAAAATTCCTTTAGTAAAAGCAGATAAAGTAAGAATTAACTCCAAAGAGGTAAATAAGAATGATATCTTTTTTGCTATTAAAGGAAAAAAAAATGATGGAAATAGATATATTGGAGAGGCATTCAAAAATAAAGCATCATTAGTTGTAGTAAATAAAGTTCAAAATAAATTTAATAGCAAACGTCAGATAAAAGTAAGAAATACATTGAAATTTATGACTGAAATTTCAAAAATATTTAGACAAAATATCGATACAAATATTATAGCTATTACAGGAAGTTGTGGAAAAACTACTCTCAAAGAATTATTGGGCAATCTGTTAGGAAAGATTTCTAGTGTTAGTATTTCTCCAAAATCATATAACAATAAATTTGGAGTTCCATTAAGTTTACTTAATTTAAAACATAGTGATGAATTTGGAGTTTTAGAGGTTGGTATGGATAAAAAAGGGGAGATAGATAATTTAACAAATATTATAAAACCGAATGTTGGCTTGATAACTAACATAAATTATGCACATGCAAAAAATTTCAAAAATATCAAACAAATTGCTTTAGCTAAAGCAGAGATAATTAAAAACATATTACCCAATGGTTTTGTTGTCTTGAATGCTGATGATAGTTTTTTCAAATTACATAAAAAAATTGCTAAAAATAATAATATTAATGTAATTTCTTTTGGGATTAAAACTAAAAAAGCAAATGTTAAGTTGTTTAATATTAAAAAAGTTAAAAAGGCATTTAAAATTAAAGTTAAACTTAATGATAAGTTTAAATATTTTATAATTTCTAATAATTTTCAAAGTAATATTTATAATATTTTAAGCGCTTTAAGTGTAATAAGTATTTACAAAGATGTGCTTAAACTTAATGAAAAAATTTTCTTAGATTTTAGAAGTCCAGCAGGAAGAGGAGATCATTCTATAATAAAGATAGGTAACAAAAAAATAAACTTAATTGATGAAAGTTATAATTCTAATCCTCTATCTTTAAAATCAGCCTTAAAAAATTATGACAATATAGATACAAAAAAATATCGTAAATATCTTTTGCTTGGAGATATGATGGAACTTGGTTCTCATTCAAAAAAACTTCACCAATCAATAGTTCCTATAATAAACGAGACAAATATTGATAAAGTATTTGTTATGGGAAAAATGGTAAGAGAAATATTCGATAATATTATAAAAGTAAAAAGAGGAAGAATTTTAGAAAATAAATCAGGAATTTTTGAATTAATAAAGAAAGATTTCAATAATAATGATTATTTAATGATTAAAGCCTCAAATGCGACAGGTTTCAACAGTATAGTAAATAACTTGAAGGGTTTAAATTAAATGCTTTATCAATTTTTACTAAATTTTGTTGATAGTTTTAGTTTTTTAAATGTATTTAAATATCTAACATTTAGGACTGGTTTATCTTTTTTTACTTCATTAATTATTGTTTTAATTATTGGAGGAACTTTTATAAAACTTTTTTCAAAACAAAAAATTTTAAATCCTATCCGTAATGATGGTCCAGAAGATCATATAGTTAAGAAAATAGGAACTCCGACTATGGGTGGAGTAATTATTTTGATTGGTTTGTTAATATCAGTGCTATTCTGGGCTGATTTATCGAATTTAAATGTTTTATTTTGTTTATATATCGCAATTTCTTTTGGTTTGCTTGGGGCATTCGATGATTATAAAAAAATAAAGTATAGTAACTCTTCAGGTATCTCATCAAAGTTAAAATTAACCTTTCAAATAATACTAGCAATAATTGGTGTTATTTTTTATGTTTACTTTAATGACTATCAAGATTTAACAAATCTATACTTTCCTTTTTTTAAAAACCTAATCATTAATCTTGGATGGTTTTTTATACCTTTTTCAATATTTGTAATTATTGGTTCATCGAATGCTGTAAATCTCACTGATGGATTAGATGGGTTAGCAACAGTGCCTGTTATACTTGTTGCAGCTTGTTTTGCATTTATAAGTTATGTTACAGGAAACATTGTATTCTCAAATTATTTGCAAATTCCTTACATAGAGGGAACTGGGGAAGTTTCAATTTTTTGTGGAGCAATCATTGGCTCTTGCTTAGGCTTTTTATGGTTCAACGCACCTCCAGCAAAAATTTTTATGGGAGACACTGGATCTTTGTCTTTGGGTGGCTCTTTAGGAGCAGTTGGTATAATAACAAAGCATGAAATAGTTTTAGCAATTACTGGAGGTTTATTTGTTCTTGAAGCAGTTTCAGTGATTGTGCAAGTAATATCATTTAAACTTACTGGTAAAAGAGTTTTTAAAATGGCACCAATCCATCATCATTTTGAGAAGAAAGGTTGGCCTGAATCAACAGTTGTAATTAGATTTTGGATAATTTCTATTATTTTAGCAATGATAGGACTTGCTACATTAAAACTAAGATAATGAGTGATAATTCACAAATTTTCTTTAATAAAAAAATTTTAATTTATGGATTAGGAAAAAGTGGACTTTCGTCATTCAATTTTTTAAGAAATAAAAATGATGTTTATTTATTTGATGATAACCCAAATCTTAAAATAAATAAGTCGATTAAAAAAAAAACTCTCAATTTTAAAAAATTATTAAAAACCAAATTTGATATAATTATATTAAGCCCAGGAATTGATATAAAAAAATGTAAGTTAAAAAATTTACTTAGAAAAAAAAATAAGAATATCTATACTGATCTAGATGTTTTTTACTCATTTTATAAAAATGTCTCATTAACAATAACTGGCACAAACGGAAAGTCCACCACATGCAAACTCCTATATGATATCTTAAAAGATCAAAAAAAAGACGTAAGATTAGCAGGAAATATTGGTACACCAATTCTATCTATAAATAAGATCTCAAAAAAAACAATTTTCGTTATTGAGGCTTCATCCTACCAATTAGAATATAGTAAAATTTTTTCATCAAAATTTGCCGCTATCCTTAATATTGCGCCAGATCATTTGGAGAGACATGGTAATTTAAAAAATTATATAGAGGCAAAATTTAAAATTTTTAATAATCGAAAAAGAGGAGCAATTGGATTTGTAAATAAAAATGATCATTTAATTCAAAAAAGAATTAAAACAATAAAGCCTAAATTAAAACTGGTAAATGTAGATACAAAATTGAACAATCTAATTTTGAAAAAAATTAGAAACAAATATTTTTTATCAAGATCAAATCAAGCAAATCTCTCATTTGTTTTAGAAATGATAAAAAAATTTAATATAAAATCAAATAAATTATTAGAAAGCGTAAATAAATTCAAAGGATTGAATTATAGGCAGAAAATTATTTATAACAAAAATAAATTAATCATCATTAATGATTCAAAATCAACAAGTTATTCTTCTTCAAAAGAATTATTAGAAATGTACAAGAATATTCATTGGTTAATTGGTGGTATTCCAAAAAAAGATGACAAAATATCGTTATCAAAAAAATATTTTAGAAATATTAAGATTTATGTCTTTGGTAAAAATTTTAAAAAATTTTCAAGAGATTTAAAGAAAAATGCGGAACTTAAAAGTTTTAAAAATTTAAATCTTGCAGTATCAGCAATTTTTAAGAATATTCATAAAAAGAAAAACTCAAATAATACAATCTTATTTAGTCCAGCCTCTGCATCATTTGATAGTTTTAAAAATTTTGAGGAAAGAGGTTCATATTTTAATAAGTTGATAAAAAGATATATTAATGAAAGAAAAATTATTTAGTTATATTTCTTTTTATCAATGGTGGAAAAGTATTGATAAACCTATTCTATCATTGATCTTAATTTTATTTTTGGCGGGTTTATTCTTCTCATTAGTATCAACTTCCCTAATTGCATCTGATAAATTAGATACGAATACTTATTTCTTTTTTTTTAAACATACAGTTTTTGTTTTTTTTGGCTTTTTTTTAATTTTTATTTTATCTTTTATACCTGAAAAAGAAATTTATAGAATTTCACTAATATTTTTTTGTTTATCATTAGTTTTGTTATTCCTGGTTCCTATAATTGGAGTAGAGATTAAGGGTTCCAAGAGATGGATTGATTTGGTGGTCTTGCCAAGAGTACAACCTATTGAGTTTGTAAAGCCTTTTTTAATAGTGATAATGAGTATGATAATTTGCTCTCAAAAATATACTAATTTTAATTTGAAATACTTCTTATCTTTTTTGTTAACTATATTGATATCGTGTCTTTTGATACTTCAACCAGATATTGGTCAAACTCTTTTAATTGGTTTTAGTTGGTTAGTTTTGATTTTTATTTCTGGTATTAGTATATTTTTTTTGAGCTTAGTTTTTTTTATCTCTCTAGCCACGATAGCATCTATCATTAGTTACCTTCCACAATTTAAATACATAAAAGATAGATTATTTTCCTTTTTTAATCCTGAAATGGGTACTCATAACTTTCAATCAGATAAAGCATTAGAAGCTATAATAAGTGGAGGTTTTTTTGGAAAAGGCATTGGAGAGGGAACATTAAAAAACAGAGTCCCTGAAGCTCATACAGATTACATTATTTCAGTAATTTCGGAAGAGTTTGGAGTAATCTTCATAATGTTAATTTTATTAACCTACCTAGTATTAATATTTTCAGTTCTGAAAAAAGTTTACAAAGAAAATGACAAAAAGATCAAATTAATCCTAACCGGATCTATTAGCTTAATACTCATGCAAGCAATGATTCATATAGGAGTAAATATTAGATTATTCCCAACTACAGGAATGACTTTACCATTTTTAAGTTATGGGGGTTCATCGATTATAAGTATTTCTATAATGTCTGGTATAATTTTGAATTTAACAAAAAGAAAAATAACTGAATGAAAAATATATTAATTTCAACAGGAGGATCAGGGGGACATGTAGTGCCAGCAAAAATTCTAAGTGAACATTTGCATTCAAATTTTAATGTTTTTATTTCTACTGACTCAAGAGGGCTGAAATATCTAGATGGTGAAAAAAATGATATTATTTTGATAAATACTCCTAAATTAAATCTTAATATATTTTTTATATTTAAAATATTCCAAGTAATTTATTTGGTGATTAAAACAGTTTTATTATTAAAAAAAAATAAGATTAATATCGTTTTTTCAACAGGAGGATATATGTCATTACCTGTTTGTTTTGGTGCAAAATTATTAGGAATAAAGATATACCTACTTGAACCCAATATTGTTTTAGGTAGAGCAAACAGACTCTTTTTAGGTTTTTGTAAAAAAATTTTTACTTATACAGAAAGCTTAAAAAACTTTCCCGAAAAACTTAAACATAAAATTCAAATAATAACTCCACTAGTTAAAAAAAATTTTTATGAGAAAAGAGAAATTAAAACAGAAAATAAAGCATTCTGTCTTTTGGTTGTTGGTGGCAGTCAAGGAGCAAAGATTTTTGACAATGTGGTAAAAAATGTAATCGTTAATTTGTCGAAAAAAAATAAAATCAAAATCATTCAACAAACTCATAAAAGTAATACTGATCAATTAAGAAGTATTTATGATGAGGCTAAAATTGAAAATACCATTTTTGATTTTGAGGAAAATTTGGCAGATTTGATAAATCAATCAGACCTATGTATTACACGTGCTGGTGCATCTACCTTAGCAGAATTATCAATCATGAATAAACCGTTCCTAACAATCCCTTTAGTTTCAGCAAAAGATAATCATCAATTTGAAAACGCAAATTTTTATCAAAATTTAGGTTGCTGTTGGATTATGAATCAAAAAGACTTTAATGACGTTAATTTAGAAAAATTTTTAAATCATATAATTATGAATAAGTCCGAATATAATATAAAAAAAAATAACTTAGAAAAACATAATTCCCAAAACTCATGGAATAATATAAATCAAAAAATATTGGAAGTTATAAATGAAAATTGAATTAGCTAAAAAAGAAATTATCCATTTTGTAGGTATTGGTGGAATAGGTATGAGCGGTCTTGCATTGATTATGAAGGCAAAAGGTTTTCAAATTCAAGGAAGCGATATTAATAAGAATAAAAATATTGAAAAATTAAAAAAACAGGGTGTCAGAATTTTTATTGGTCACAAAAAGCAAAATATAAAAGATGTTACAATTGTAGTGACTTCCTCTGCGATAAAAAAAAGTAATCCAGAATTACTAGAAGCTAAAAGAAAAAAATTACCAGTAATTAAAAGAGGGAAGATGTTAGCAAATCTTGTTTCTTTAATGAAAAATATTGTTGTAGTTGGCTCCCACGGCAAAACAACAACGACATCTTTAGTAAGTTCTATTTTTGAAAACACAAAATTAGATCCTACAATAATCAATGGAGGCATAATAAATTCAATTAAGAGTACTGCAAAATTAGGTAAGAGTGACTGGTCTATATTAGAGGCAGATGAGTCAGATGGAAGCTTTACTCATATCTCTCCTACATATTCAATTATAACCAACATAGATAGAGAACACATGGATTTTTATAAATCTATGAAGGATTTAAAAAATCATTTTCTACACTTTGTAAAAAAAGTTCCATCATTTGGAAAATCTTTTATTTGTATTGATGATAAAATTAACAATGAATTAATAAAAGATATCAAAAATAAAAATTTTTTTACTTATGGAGTCAAGTCTAACGCTAATTTTCTTATCAAAAATATAATTCAAGAAAAACTTTTTTCAAAATTTGATTTATCTATTAATTTACCAAATAAAAAAAAAACTATCTTAAAAAACTTTCAAATCCCATTATTAGGTGTTCATAATATAAGAAATTCTACAGCTGCAATTGCAGTTGCTCTTACTGTTGGAATTCCAGTGTCTAATATTAAAAAAGGTCTTAAAAATTTTAAAGGTGTCCAGCGAAGATTTAATAAAATATTTACATTTAATGGAGTTGATTTTTATGATGATTATGCTCATCATCCAACAGAAATAAAATCTGTGTTAGAGGGAGTAAAAAAAGTTTTTGATAAGTTTGAAAGAGTGTGTATTTTTCAACCACATAGAATATCAAGATTAAAAGATTTAAGAAATGAATTTACTCATTGCTTCAGAGATGCAGACACAATTATATTATGCCCCATTTTTACAGCTGGAGAAAAAATAAAATTAGGTTTTAATTATAATGATTTTGCAAAGGGAATAATAAAAAATTCAAAAGTAAAACTATTTATGATTAAAAATAATATTGAATTAGCTAAATTTCTTAAACAAAATATTTACGGAAAAAAAATCGTCGTAGGAATGGGTGCTGGCTCAATCTCAAATTGGATGAAAAAATTACCTGAATTAATGTAATGCAAATACCTCAGCTTAAGAACTTACTAAAAGATTTTGATAAAAATATAATTTATGGTCAAGATTTAAAGAAAAAAAATTGGTTTAATATTGGAGGAAAGTCAAAAGTTTTTTATAAGGCTGAAAATTTAAAGGATCTAATTAAATTTTTAAAATTGCTCGATAATAAGGAAAAAATCTTTGTTATCGGTGCGGGATCTAATACTTTAATTTCAGATAATATTTTTGATGGAGTTGTAATAAAGCTCAGTAAAAATTTTAATCGAATATCTTTATTGAAGGAAGATGTAATTATTTCTGGTAGTGCTGTTTTAGATAAAAGTTTATCTGAGTTTGCCACTGAGAGTCATTTAAGTGGGTTTGAATTTTTATCCTGTATTCCTGGGTCAATTGGAGGAGGAATTAAGATGAATGCTGGATGTTTTGGTAAAGAATTCAAAGATATTCTTCTATCAATTCAAGCAATTAATAAAAAAGGGAATTTACTAACTATTCCGTCAAATGAAATTAATTTTGATTATAGAAACAACGATTTGCCTGAGGACCTAATTTTTTTGAGCGCTTCTTTTAAAGGGGTAAAAAGTGATTATAGCAAAGTAAATAGTGAAGTTAAAAAAATGAAATCTTTGAAAGAGAAAAATCAGCCAATGAAAATTAAAACTGGTGGAAGTACTTTTAAAAACCCAATAAATCAAACGAATAAAAAAGTTTGGGAGTTGATAAGAGAGTCAGTTTCTATTGATACTAAATTTGGTGATGCACATATATCAGAAAAACACTCAAATTTTTTTGTAAACAAAGGCAATGCAACATTTAATGATATGAAAAAATTGATTGATTTTGTTTCCAGAAAAGTTTTAGAAAAAACTGGTATAAAATTAGATAAAGAAATTAAGATATTAGAATAATTTGAAAAAAAAAATTTTGATAATTTCTGGTGGTATTTCTAAGGAGAGAATTATTAGCTTAGAGACCGGTAAACAGGTTGCTAAAGAACTAAAAAAAAATAATTATCTGGTAAAAACATGTGAACCAGATAAAGATTTATTATCTGCTATAAAAGACTTCAAACCTAATTGCATCTTTAATGCTTTACATGGTCAGTTTGGTGAAGATGGATACATACAAACCATCCTAGAAACATTAGGAATACCTTACACTCATTCGGGTGTTATTGCTTCTGCCAAGGCAATGGATAAAGAAATTTCGAAAAAAATATTTTTAAAAAATAAAATTTTGACACCTAAATATTTTATTTATAATTTTAATAAAACGAATAAGGAACTCGTAAGTTTTGTAAAAAAAAAATTCAATTTTCCAGTTGTAATTAAACCAATTAATGAAGGCTCTAGTGTAAATGTTTACATCTGCACTAAAAATAATTTATTAAAAAACTTAAAATTCTTAAAAGATTACAAAAAAGTAATGATTGAACAATTTATTCCTGGACGAGAAATTCAATCAGCTATAATTGGTAAGAGGAAACTTGGAGCAATCGAACTAAAACCTAAGAGAAAATTTTATGATTATCAAGCAAAGTATAATTCTAGTGCCAAGACAGAACATATTATTCCAGTAGATTTACCAAAAAGAAAATACAAAGATCTTATGAACATAACTTTAAAAGCACATAATTTGTTGGGATGTAGAGGAGTTACAAGATCAGATTTTAAATATTTTAAGGGTAAATTTTATCTTTTAGAAATTAATACACAGCCTGGAATGACAAAACTATCTTTAGTTCCAGAGATATCAGCGTATATTGGAATTAATTTCATAAATCTAATCAAATTAATTTTAAAAGATGCATCTATTAATAAGTAAAAAAATTATAATTTACTTATTACTATTTTGTTTCCTTGTATCAATAAACAATATTTCATTGATGAATTTTAGTTTTCCAAAAATCAATAAGATAGAAATTATTGGTCTAAATCTAAATGAGAGAAATAAAATTGAGAGTATTATAAATGATGCAAATTTTAAAAATATTTTTAATTTAGATAAACAATATTTAAAAGAAAAAATTGATTCAATTAATATTATTGAGCATTTTGAAATATTTAAAAATTATCCCTCAACTTTAAAAATATTTGTAAAAGAAACAAAAATACTTGCACAAACAAAAAAAAACAGTTCCAATTATTTTATTGGATCAAATGGAAAATTAATTCTGAATGATGATTCAAGCTCTAGTTTGCCATTTGTGTTTGGTGATTTGAATGTTGAAGAATTTCTAAAACTAAAGAATGAAGTTGATAAATCAAACTTTGATTTTAAAAAAATAATAAAACTATATTATTTCAAATCAAAAAGATGGGATATTGAAACATCAGCGGGATATTTGATAAAATTATCGAGAAATGATGTTGAAAAAAATCTAAACTTGTTTGTTCGTTTATCTAATGAAGATAGATTTAAGAATGAATTAGTAATTGATTTTCGTCAAAAAGATCAAATAATATTAAATGGTAAATAATTTAGAAAATAAGATTTTTCTTTTTTTAGGAATCAATAAATTTACGATTGTTGCAATAAATTCCACTAATGAGTTTGTTTATAGAGGAGAAAAATTAACAAATAATCAGAACAATCAAATCGAGTTAGATTTTTTAGATAATTTCCTTAATGAAAATATTTTTAAGATAGAAAAAAAACTTAATGAATTTGTTAAAAATATTTTTTTGATTATTGATCATCAGAATATTTTTCCAATTCGTTTATCTATTAAAAATAAATTTGATAATATTATTATAAATTCTAATTCTATACATAAATTGATATTAGAGGCAAAAAGTTGCTGTAACAAAACTCTAGAAGATCTTGATATTCTTCATATGAAGATTGATAAGTTTTATATTGATGGAACTTACTTTGAAACTTTACCAGAAAAAAAAAATTGTAATAATCTTTCTATTGAAGTCAGTTATATATGTATACCTAAAAGGATCTCAAAAACTATTGAAGATGTTCTTAGAAAATACCAAATATCTTTGGATAAAATATTGAGCCTAGATTACTTAAATAGTTTTTTAGAAGATAAAAATGATAATTTGTATGTAATGGCGCAAAAAATTTTAAATGGTTTTAACCAAAATGAGGTGTATATCACAAATAAATACTCAAAAAAATTAGGATTTTTTGAGAGATTCTTTAATTTTTTTAACTAGCTCGTATTTTCTTGTAATATTTGTTGTTTTTAAATTTAAAGATTACCAGACTAAAAGTTCTGTGTGTCTTTATTAAATCAAAAAACTATTAAAAATTCTGTATCTTTCAGTGGAATAGGTCTTCACTCTGGAAAACCAGTTAAGATTTGTGTCAAACCATCAAGTCCAGACACTGGCATTGTATTTAAAAGAATAGATCTAAAAGATAACAATCTGATTTACCCAAATTTTATGAATGTGAGTAACACAGCATTGAATACTACTATCAGTAACACGAATGGAGTGAAAGTATCAACTATTGAGCATTTAATGGGGGCTATATTTGGAATCGGAATTGATAATGCATTGATTGAAATTGATAATGAGGAAGTACCAATTTTAGATGGGTCAGCGAAAGTTTTTATTGAAGAAATATTAACAGCAGGTTTAGAGCTGAGTAACAAACCTATTAAAATAATTAAGATTAACAAAAAAATTGAATTTAAAAATGGTGATAAATTTATTTCAATTGAGCCATCAAAATTAAGTTTGGATATCGATTTTGAATTAAAATATCAAAATCAGATTATAGGAAATCAAAGAAACAAAAAAAATGTTTATGAAGATGATCTAACAGAAATTTTTGAATCAAGAACTTTCTGTCTTTACGAAGACATAGAGAAAATTAAAAAAAACGGTCTTGCTAAAGGTGGAAGTCTAGAAAATGCTGTTGTTGTTAAGGGTGAGGAAGTATTAAATTCAGAGGGTTTAAGAAATTCCAAAGAATTCGTTAATCATAAGATACTAGATTGCATTGGTGATCTTTACACGTCTGGATACAGAATGATAGCTAGTATAAAATGTTCTCAAGGTGGACACTATTTAACTAATAGCTTATTGAGAGAAGTATTTAGCAATAAAGATAATTTTTCTATCATTGAAATTCAGGAAAGAACACTACCTCATACATTAATTAATAGAAGTTTGCTAAGATCAATAGCTTAAATTAGATTCATCCTTATAATTTCGTTTAAAATCTATATACTTTTTGAGATGTATAAATTTAAAACAATTTTAATTATCCTCTCTTTAATATTTTTTTATTTTTTAATTGGCATATATTTTAATAGTTCAAGTAGTTATGATTACTCTGATACCATATGTTTCGTTGATAATCTTATTAAAGGTGAACCCAGAATGATTTTTCTAAAATCTATATAGTTTGAGAAATGTACAAATTTAAAATAGTTTTAATTATTTTTTCTCTTATATTTCTTTATTCGTGCAGTAAAAAAACTGAAAACATTAAGGTAATAAAAGAGACTGATCAAAAAATAGAAATGATCTCAGCCTATGAGAAAGGAATGGAATTATTTGAAATAAGTGATTACTTTGCAGCTAGTAAAAAATTTCTAGAAGCTGAAATTTTATTCCCACAATCAGAATGGGCACCTAAATCAGTTTTAATGGCATCCTACTCTTATTACATGCAGAGCTATTACAGTTTAGCCATTGAAAATATCAAAAGATATTTTAAAACTTATCCCAACGACAAAAATAAAGCATATGCACATTATCTTTTAGCGATTTGTTATTATGAGACTATCGAGGGTGAAAAAAAAGATCTAGCTCCACTGCTTCTATCTAAAAAAGAATTTAATTTTGTAATTAAAAATTTTCCCAATAGTGATTATGCTTACGATGCAAAATTTAAAATTGATTTAATTAACGATATACTTGCTGCGAAGGAAGTTTATATTGGCAGACATTATATCAAAAAAAAAAAGTGGATACCTGCTCTTAATAGATTCAAGAATGTTTTAAAAGAATACGAAACTACAATCCATGTAGAAGAGGCGATACATAGACTAGTAGAAATATATTACAAACTAGGCATGGAGGAAGAGTCTCTCAAATATGCTTCATTATTAGGTTACAATTATAATTCTGGAGAATGGTATAAAGAAACTTATAAAATTTTTAATAGGAAATATGAAATTTCAGCTCCGAAAAAGAAAAAAGAAAAAAGTAAAATTTTAAGTAAAATCAAGAGTCTTTTTTAAAATGTCTGATGATAAAATTAATCAAGATTACTTAAAAAAGATTAAGTTGTTTCAAAAGTATAATAAGCATTATTATGATTTGAATAATCCTTTAGTAAATGATCAAGAATTTGATAAACTAAAGCTAGAAATAATTAAATTAGAGAAAAAATATAAAAATCTAAATAATATTAATTCACCATCTAATACAATAGGTTTTAGACCGTCTAAAGCTTTTAAAAAAGTGAAACACACAGTTCCAATGCTTTCTTTGGGAAATGCTTTTGATGAAAATGATTTGATAAATTTTGAAAAAAAAATTTTAAATTTTTTAAATAAAGACAAGAATTTCAATATAATATATAGCGCCGAGCCTAAAATTGACGGTATATCAGCTTCTTTAATTTATAAAAATGGAAAATTTACTAATGGTTTGTCAAGAGGTGACGGAAAAGAGGGAGAAGATATAACTGAAAATTTGAAAACTATTGAAGATATTCCATATCTTATAAAGTCAAAAAATTTTCCAAAAGAAATAGATATAAGAGGTGAAGTATTTATCCAAAATAGTGATTTTGAGAAATTAAAAGATAAGTTTGCAAATCCAAGAAATGCAGCCTCTGGATCTTTAAGACAAAAAGACCCTAAAGAAACAAAAAAAATTCCCTTAAAATTTATTGCTTACACGTTTGGTTACGAAAAAGGTTTGAAGGCTACATCACAAGATGAATATTTGAAAAATTTAAAGGAATGGGGTTTTAAAACTAATCCTTTAAATAAAACTCTAGAAAATATAGAGAATTTAATGACTAACTATCATGAAATTGAAAAAAAAAGAGGTGATATAGATTTTGATATTGATGGGATCGTCTATAAAGTTAATAATTTTCAATTACAAAAAAGGTTAGGGAATGTTGCTAATGCTCCTAGATGGGCTATTGCTCACAAATTTTCAGCCAATAGCGGAATTTCAAAAATAAAAGATATAGAGATTCAAATTGGCAGAACTGGCGCATTAACACCTGTAGCAAAAATCAATCCTGTAAATATTGGAGGAGTAGTCGTTTCAAATGCAACTTTACATAATGAAGAAGAAATAAATAGAAAAGATATAAGGGTGAATGATACAGTTTTAATTGAAAGAGCTGGCGATGTAATACCACATGTAATTTCTGTAGATTTAAAAATGAGGAATAAGGATTCAAAAAAATTTAATTTTCCTCTTAAATGTCCATCTTGCGGATCAAAAACCATCAAAGATTTTAACTTAACGACTAAAAAAGAAGATGCAGTAAGAAGATGCTCTAGTGAGGGATATGAGTGTGAAAAAATGACTATAGAGAAAATCAAACATTTTGTCTCCAAAGAAGCTTTTAACATCGAGGGTTTCGGTAAAAAGATAGTTGAAAACTTTTGGAATTTGAATTTAATCAAACTCCCACCAGATATATTCAAACTTGATTTTAAAAAAATTGAAAATTTGGATGGGTGGGGTAAACAATCAGTTGCTAATTTAAAATATTCGATAAATTTAAGAAAAAAAATTTCTTTTGAAAAATTTATTTATTCCTTGGGCATCAGGCACATTGGTTTAGAAAATGCTAAAATCATATCTAAGAACTTAAAATCATTTAAAAATTTTTTAGCACTCTCAAAAAAAAATAATTTTGATGATCTAATGAATATTGATGGAATAGGTGAAACTCAGATAAATTCAATTAAAAATTTTTTTAACAACGATGCAAATTTAAAGGTGTTAAAAAATTTAGATGAATTACTTGAAGTTAAAGACATAGAAAAACCCAAAGTTGGTGGTCCATTAAATAATAAAACATTTATGTTTACAGGCAAACTATCAAACATGAGCCGTTCTGAGGCAAAATCTTTAATTGAGCAAAATTCAGGATCAATAGTCAGCAATGTTACAAAAAAACTTGATTATCTTATTATTGGTGAAAAACCAACTAATAGGAAAGTCGATGCAGCAAAAAATTTAGGTGTAAAAATCTTAGACCAGTCTTCTTGGTTAAAGATGCTTAAATAAAACTTGCTAACCATTTTTTTTCATTTCTATTTAAAAATGGAGATAATTTTGAGTAAACTTTTAAATGATAATTAAAAAGATAGTTTTTTTCTTGTTTGGTTAGGAGATTAAAGTTGATTAATTCTTTTTCTATTGGAGCTAAAGTTAAATTTTCAAAACCTAATTTTCTGCCAATTTTTTTTACATAAACTAAGTTTTCAATGCGAATCCCAAATTTATCTTTTTTATAATAACCTGGTTCATTACTAAGTATCATTCCTTCTTGAATTTTTACTGAATTAAATTTTGAGATAGCTTGTGGTCCCTCATGAACATTGAGAAAAAAACCAACCCCATGTCCTGTGCCATGACTATAATCTAGGTGGTTTTTTTTAAGAAATTTTCTTGCATCTTTGTCAATGAGTTTTCCAGTTTTTTTTTTATTAAGGTCAGTTTGAGCAACAGCAATATGTCCTTTTAAAACATTTGTAAAAATATTTTTTATATTTTTATTATGTTTTCCAAAGCAGATAGTTCTTGTTACATCTGTTGTACCAAACTTATATTGGCCTCCGGAGTCACATAGGAATATTTCATTTTTTTTTAAGAGTTTTGTATTATTTTTTGTAGCTCTATAATGAACTATAGCTCCATTTTTTCCACTGCCAGCTATAGTATTAAAACTTGGAAATAAATATTTTGGACTCATTCTTCTAATTTTCTCTAATTTATTTTGAGCATCAACCTCAGTAATATTCAATTTTTTCAAATTTTTTATCCAATAGATAAATTTTGTTAATGCTACTCCATCTGTTATATGAGCATTAATCGTATTTTTGATTTCAATATTATTTTTTATAGACTTAAGGATATAGATTGGGTCTTCTCTTTTAATTACTTTGAATTTTTTCTCTATTAATTTTTCTAGATATATAGAACATGTTTTCTCATCTAATAAAATACTTCCTTTTTTTAATTTAACAAAAAAATCTAGGATATACTTTGGATTAACTATCTGGTTTTTTTTGAGTTTTTTTTCACTCAAAAGTTTTTTTGTCTTATTTTTTTCAACAATTAAGAAAACATGTTTTTCTTTTGTTAATAAAAGATTACCATTTGGTATCGGGCTTGTTGGACTATCATATCCTCTGATATTTAACAACCATGCTATATTTTCTGGTGCTGTAATAAATAAATAATCGTATTTATTTCTTTTTAAAAAAGAAGAAACTCTAGAAATTTTTTTGTGATGGCTCTCACCAGCAATAGTTTTATTAATAGAATAAAAAGAAGATTTTTTTTTATTTCGTGTTTTGGAAATTTTATCAACAAGATTTTCTTTTATAATTGTAATTTTATTATTTTTTAAAAAAAATTTTTTAATTTGTCTTGAGGTAAATAATGTGGGGTCAATTCCTAAATTCAAATTTTTAAAAACACTTATATTAATAATTTTTAAATAATCGAAAATTTTAAAATGCTTTCCACTTTCGATTTTACCTTGGATCGTATATCTTCCGTCAACAAAAAGGTAGTTTCTATCTTTTAAAATTATTGCATAACCTGCAGAACCCGTGAAATTTGAAATAAACTTAAGCCTGTCTTTATCAGAGTATTCAGAAAAAAATTCGTCATTTTTTGGTACTACATATCCATCGATTCCATATTCTGAAAATTGGCTTCGAAGTTTATTTATTCTTTTTTTAATCATTTAATTCTTTTTTGATATCGTATCCAACCAGGGCTTCTTTTAGAGTCGTCTTCTAATTCAAAATCTTGATTAAATTCAAATTCTTCAAATGTATCTTTATTTTCATCGAAATATGAATTTTTTTCTAAATTTTTCTCTGGAAGCTCATCAATAAATCTTGATGCCATACTATCTATCCAATCACCTTGATAAAACCTATTCATTGAAAACGAGATAATTGCATTTCTTTTAGCTCTTGTAATTCCAACATAAGCTAATCTTCTTTCCTCTTCTAAACCATTGTGTCCTTTTTCCTCTATCGATTTTTGATGAGGAAATAATCCCTCTTCCCAACCAGGTAAAAAAACGACGTCGAATTCTAATCCTTTGGCAGCATGCATAGTCATCATATTAATTTTTTCACCCTCCCAATCTTGATCAATAGACGTTGCAAGTGATACATGATCTAAAAAACTCTCTAAGTTGTCAAATTCTTTCATGGCACTCAATAATTCTTTGATATTTTCTAAACGATTTTCATTTTCAAGATCTTTTTTATTTTTTAACATTGCAGAATATCCAGACTCGTCTAAAAGAATTTGCAATAATTTTACATGATTAAATTTTTTAATTTTTAAATCATTTCTCCATTTAGAAATTAAATCTAAAAATAAAGTTAAACCTATTTTTGCCTTTGGTTTAATCAAATTTTTTTCAATCATTTTTCTTGATGAACTTTCTAAACTAATTTTATTTTTTTTTGAGTATTCGTGTATTGTTTTAATTGTACTTTCACCGACAGACCTTTTGGGATTATTGACAATTCTTTCGAAAGCCAGATCATCTTTTTCTTGGTTAATCAATCTTAAATAGGCTACACAATCTTTTATCTCAGCTCTCTCATAAAATTTAATCCCCCCTAAAATTCGATAAGGCATTCCAATTTTTAAAAATCTTTCTTCAAATTCTCTTGTTTGAAAAATAGCTCTTACCAAAATTGCAATATTATTAAGTGAATATTGTTTTTTTAAGTTTTCTACCTCATCTGAAATCCCTATTGCCTCATCTTTTCCATTCTTAAAACAATTTAATTTTATAAGATCACCTTCATCCATTGTAGATTTTAGAGTTTTACCAACTCTGTTTTGATTATTAGAAATTAACGATGAAGCAACGGATAAAATATTTTTTGAAGATCTATAATTTTCTTCCAATCTTATTATCTTAGTATTTTCATAAATCTTATCAAAATCTAAAAAATTTTTAATTTCAGCTCCTCTCCAACTATAAATTGATTGATCGTCATCTCCAACACAACATATATTCCTATTTTTTTCTGCTAATAAATTAAGCCATCGACTTTGTATAAAATTTGTATCTTGATATTCATCAACAAGAATGTATTTAAAATTTTTGGAATAAATATGCCTAATATCTTTATTATTTTCTAAAATTTTAACTGAATGTAAGATTAAATCTCCAAAATCACAAGCATTCAACTCAATCAGTTTCTGTTGATAAATTTTGTAGACAGGCAAGATTGTTTTTTCATAAGTATCCTTAGAATTAATCTTTACTTCATTTGGATACAAACCTTTATTTTTCCATTTATCTATAATTGCGATAACATATCTTGGTGCAAGTTGTTTGACGTCAATATTTTCTGCTTTACAAATGTTCTTAATCAATCTGATTTGATCATCAGTATCAATAATTGTAAAATTTGAATTTAGATTTACTGCGGGGGCATGTTTCCTAAGTAATTTTGCACATATTGAGTGAAATGTTCCCAGCCAAGATAAACCAACAGCAGAAGAACCTAAAATTTTACTTACTCTATTTTGCATTTCTTTTGCCGCCTTATTTGTGAACGTCACAGCAAGAATTTGATTAGGAAAAGCATTTTTACTCTTTATTATGTGTGCAATTCTGCTTGTTAAAACTTTTGTTTTACCAGAACCAGCTCCAGCAACTATTAATAATGGTCCATCTAAAGCTAAGACAGCTTGTTTTTGGGCCTCATTAAGATTTTTTAAATAATCAGAGTTTACCATTTGAATAATTTAATTATAAGTCTCAACAGTTTATGTTTAATTTAAGTTTTTATAAAAAAAAGTTAAAAAAATTATTATTACCAATTAATAGAATTATAGGAAGTTTTTTTAATGAATTAAATAGGTCAAAGTCTCAATCAATTAAGCAAACACCTATAAAAAAAAAAATAATTCAGCTAGATGGTAGGATCGAAAGTTTTTTTGATAGATTTCAAAATTTAAAAAAATTCAATCAGAGTAAGAGAAAATTTTATTATTTAAACAATAAGATAGCTATTTCCATTGCTTCTGTATTTATACTTTCTATTAGTTATTTCTTAATTCCAGCATTTTACGAAGACAATAAAATTAAAACTTCTCTAATAAATCAAATTTCAGATAGATATGACATAAAAATTGAATTCAATGAAGAAGTTAAATATGGATTATTTCCTAAACCATTTTTTTACACTAAGAATCTAAATATTAATTATAATGAAAAAGTTATAGCTAATTCAGAATATGTAAAATTTTACATTTCTTTTAGGAATTTTTTTATATCAGAAAATATCTCATTAAAAAATGTAGTTTTTCAAACCACAGAATTTAATATAAACTCAAATAATATTAATTTTTTTCTTAAAGCTTTAAATAGCTCTGATAAAGAAAATCAGTTTATTTTCAAAAAATCTAAATTTTTTTATAAAGATCAAAATGATGATCTATTATTTCTAACAAAAATAAAAAATTTCAGTTTTTTTTATGATGATGTGAATAATGTTCAAAATGTAAAATCAAATTTTGAAGTATTCAATGTTCCATTCAAATTGGATATTTCAAAATATGATAATAGTGAAAATAAGAATATGAAATTATCCTCAAAAAAAATTAGATTAAACATAGAAACTTCAGTTGAATACAACGAATCAATGATAAGTGGTTTTTTTGATATAACATCAATCAATAAAAGAAATTTATTTTCATATGTAATTAAAAATAATTCTTTGAATTTTTTATCGTCAGAGAAAGACTTTAAAGGTGAGATAAATTTTAAACCATTTTATTTTACAACAGATTTAAATTTTAATTACATAAGTCAAAAAAAAATATTTCAGAGTGACTCTTTGCTTGTAGATTTGCTTGACTCAGAATTATTGAATAATCCAAATTTGAATGCATCAATCAATTTAAAAATTGATAAAATCGATAAATTTGAGTACTTACAAGATTTTATTTCTAAAATACAATTGGTAGATGGAAGAATTTTTATGAAAAATTTTAACACTCAATGGAATGAAGCTGTGTTTATAAGATCTAATGAAATAGAGTTTTTAAATGATATTGATGGCAAAAAATTAGTTGGTGAAATTAATTTTGATTTTGAGGATATAGAAAAATTTTTTAGATACTTTCAAATTAAAAGAAATTATCGAGATGTTTTTGAAACAATAAATTTAGATTTTGTCTACGATCTTACCCTTGATAAGCTAACCATGAACAATTTAAAAATTGATAATAAATCTTTAAATAAAATAGATAAATTTTTAAATGAATTTAATAAAAGAAAGAAAAAAAATTCCTTTAATAAAGTTACTATAAGAAATTTTGTAAAAGAATTTTTCCAGGTTTATGCAGGATAAATCATTTTTTTTGGATCTACAATTCTATTGTAATCCTTTTCATTTATAAGTTTAGACTTTAACGCTTCATGTTTGAGAGTTGTTTTATTTTTGAGAGCTAGTTTAGCAATTCTAGCTGAATTATCGTAACCAATGTGAGGTGCGAGTGCAGTAACTAACATTAAAGAATTATTTAAGTATTCTTTTATTTTTGTCTTATCAGCTTTTAATCCTCTAACACAATAAAGTGAAAAATTTTTTATGCTGTCAGATAAAAGACTAATAGATTGTAAAATATTATGTGCGATTAAAGGCTTAAATACATTTAACTCGAAATGACCATGTGACCCTGCCATTGTTATTCCGTTATGATTACCTATTACTTTAACACATACCATGGTGACCGCTTCTGATTGAGTGGGATTAACTTTCCCTGGCATAATTGATGAACCTGGTTCATTTGCAGGTAGAATCAATTCTCCATAACCTGCTCTTGGACCAGAGCCAAGAAATCTTATATCATTAGCAATTTTCATTAAGCTAACTGCGGTAGTGTTTAAAGTACCTGAGAAGTTTACGATTTCATCATGAGCAGCAAGAGCTGCAAATTTATTTTTTGTTGGTTTGAATGGAAGTTTTGTAATTTTTCTAATTTCATAAATTATCTTTTTATCAAAATATTTTTTACTATTTATTCCAGTTCCAACAGCAGTACCTCCCTGCGCAAGTGAATAAATTTCATTTAAAGCTATACTAATTCTATCAATGCAATCCTTAATTTGAGATTGGTAACCTGAAAATTCTTGACCTAAAGATAGAGGTGTTGCATCCTGTAAATGAGTTCTACCCACTTTTATTATTTTTCTAAATTTTGATACTTTTTTTTTAAGCTCTTGATCCAGCAATTTAAGAGAGGGTAATAATTTATTTTTTGTTTCAATAGCTATAGCAATATGCATCGCAGTTGGAAAAACATCATTTGTGGATTGAGATTTATTTACATGATCATTTGGATGAACAGGCTTTTTAGACCCCTTTTTTCCCCCTAATTTTTCAATAGCTCTGTTAGCGATAACCTCATTTACATTCATATTAGTCTGTGTACCTGAACCAGTTTGCCAAACTTTTAATGGAAATTGATTATCAAGTTTTCCCGCAATAACTTCATTAGAAGAGGCAATTATTGCTTTCGAAATTTTTGGTGAAAGTTGTTTTTCTTTCAAATGTACTATTGCAGCTGCTTTTTTAATGATCGCAATAGATTTAATCAAAATTGGACGAACTAAAAAATCTCCAATATCAAAATATTTTTTTGATCTTTGTGTTGAAGCACCCCAATATTTATCATTAGGAACGTTAATTGATCCAATACTGTCAAATTCTTTACGAAATTTCATTGATAATTTACTAACACTTATATATTAAAAAAAAGACAACTAATAGGAGCAAAATGACAAATTTTGAAAAAGTAGGCACTTTTATGAAAACTTTTGGCCAAGACGTTAAACAGAGTTCTTCATTTAGTACTGATAAGATTAATGCATTAAGGGTAAGTCTTATCAAGGAAGAACTTGATGAATTAATAGAAGCAATGAATAAAAAAGATTTAGTCGAAGTAGCTGATGCACTAACAGATATTCTCTACGTTACATATGGTGCAGGACATGCATTTGGTATAAATCTTGATGCATGCTTCGAAGAAGTTCAAAATTCGAATATGAGTAAATTAGATAAAGATGGCAAACCTATTTATAATGATAAAGGTAAAGTTATGAAAGGTCCTAATTATTTTAAGCCAGATTTGAGCAAATATATAAAATAGGAAAGGATGTTCTGTTTTGCCTTTAATCTTTATTGATAACATAATATGTGACTTTTTTTGCTACAACTTTCAATTACTCCGACATTCTTAATTCTTTTTAATCTATTCGTGGAATATCAATTTAGGTTCATGAGTAATATTTAAGTTGTAAATAAATTTAACTACATTAATTTAAAAATTGGTATGGAAAATAATTACAAAAAAATTAATGAAAAATTTTGGAATAGGGTATATTACGCCCCTAACGTAGAAAGTTTTATTTTTAGATTAAAACCAAAATTACTTAATTTATTTATCAACTCAAAAAAAAAATTAAAAGTTTTAGATTATGGATGTGGAGAGGGGTCAAATATTCATTATCTAATTAAAAAACATGGATATGATGGATATGGTGTTGATATATCCAAACCAAGTATAAAAAATTGTCAAAAAAAAATAAATAAAAAAAAATTTAAATTGATTGATTTTGATGTTAATCAAAATGATGATTTTTTTAAAAAAAAATTCGATTTAATAATATCGTGGCAAGTTTTGTATTATCTAAATGATATAGATTTAAAAAATAGATTAATAAGTTTTAATAAAATGTTAAAACCAGGTGGTTATGTTTATTTTTCAATGATGGGTACTAAACATGAATATTACAAACATTTTTGTGATAAAAGAAAAAGTAATAATGGACTTCATAAAGTAAATTTAAGTTCAGATAAAAATTATAAAAAAAGACAAAAACAAAATATTTATCATCATTATATAAATTTTACGAAAAGTGAAAAAGATTTAAAAAATAAATTTAGATTATTTAAACCATTAAAAATTGGTCATTATAGTGGATCATTAACCAGCACTAAAGAAAGTGGACACCACTTCACATTTTTTGGGAAAAAAAAATAATCATAATATGATTAATAAGTTTAATTTACTAAACTTTACTACCAAATATCGTCTAATTAAATCCAAATATTAATTAATATCTAAAACCAAGCGAAGCATTAGTTAGGAAGGGGCGTTCTGTTGCCAGGTGCCCCAAACCCCGTCTGCATAATTAACAATGTTAATTAAGCAGCAAGTGCGTAACTTTCGTTAGCAATTATAAATTAGCCCTTTACGGAGGAACAATTCCGAACGAAAGAATAGCCTTTAGTCACTCGTCGAATCTAGTTCACCCCCATAATATGTTTGTGGTGGAGGTGGTGGGTACTGCCCCCACGTCCGCAATGGTTATTACGAAATTCGTTTATCGTCATAGTTGATAATCAACAGTATTAATATATTAAATTTTATGTAACTATCAATTATATAAATTGGATGACAACTAAGTCAAATAAAGCTCTAATTATAATTATTACTTTAGGTATAACTTTTTCGATTTTATATTCTTTATTCAACTTAAAATATTTCGATAAAAATCAAAATCTCAATGAACACTTGATGGTCAGAGGAGACATAAATTTAATTTGGAAAGAATCCCACGAATTTAAAGAGGATTTAATTGAAAATCATAAAATATTAGGTGCAGGTAAAGAATATACCAGAACTTTTTTACCATCTAAAATTTTATCAATATTTTATTTGATCTTTGATGAGAAATTTTATCAAGACTATGAAAAAAAAATTGTTTCAATTGGGGGTAAATTTAAGTTTCTTTTTTTTCAAATAATTATTTTTTACAGCTCGCTAATATTTTTTTACAATAAACTTGTTAAATATTACAAAGATGAAAATTTAAGCTTATTTACTGTAGGTTTTCTCGCATTAGATCCTAATATTGTTCAATGGCATAGTACATTTTGGACAGAGTCTATTTTTTTTTCACTTCAACTAGTTTTATTGGGTTTGATTATAAATGAAAAAAAATCTTATAAAAATTTTTTTGTTATTGGTATTTTATTAGGTATTACTTTTTTGCAGAAAACTGTCGCGATTTTTTTAATTTTTTTTGTTGTTATCTACTTAATTTTCGATGAAAAAGAAAAAAAGATATTAAATAATTTAATATTATTTGCTGGTTTTATTATAGTTTTAAGTTTCTTAACATTAGATAACTATAAAAAAACTGGAATTTTATATATAATGCCAACACAAACTAAAACTGCACACTATCATTATATAGCAAAAAGAATCGTTAAAGAAAATGAGGGAAGTATAATAAAACTAAAAAAAGAAGAGGAAAAATGGAAAATTGAAAATTATTATAATGAAGATAATTTTAAATCGAATTATGAATATTCAAACTTCCTTCAAGATCAGGCAATCCAAATTATGTTGGATAATAAGATTAAAACAATTAAAATTTATTTTAAAAATTCATTGTCACATTTAGTTTTAAACCCCCTTCAAACTTTTTATTGGCACAAATACAATGATAAACTTTATAAAAATAAAGAATTTCATTTAAGTGAAGAAGCTCAAAATTATTTTTACTTTAAGCTTTTATACAGTTTGATTGTATATTCAATTATAGCTTTAGGTTTAATTAAAATTTTTACAAATAAATTTAAAATTAATTTTCATTTGTTAATTTTAATTTTAGTTTTATATTTTGTTTTTATTTTAGGCTGGGTTGGAAATTCGAGATATTTTATGCCTTCCCTCATTTTTTTATCTGTATTTTTTGGCAACGGTTTAGTGCAATTGAAAAAAATTTTTTTTCAAAATAAATTGTAATAAATGATGCAAAAAATAGCTGCGAAACCATCTTTCCAAGTTATTTTTTTACCATCTTCATATTTTCTTCCAAAATATCTAACACCTACTTCATAAATTTTTAAATTTTTTTTTGAGATTTTAGCAGTAATTTCTGGCTCAAATCCAAATCTGTCTTCTTTTAAATTTATATCTTTTATGATGTCTTTTTTAAAAACTTTGTAACAACACTCCATATCAGTTAGATTTAAATTAGTGAACATATTACTAAGTAAAGTGAGAAACTTGTTACCTAAAGTATGCCAAAAGTATAAAACCCTGGTCTCTTGTCCACCAATAAACCTTGATCCATATACAACGTCAGCGTCATCATTTAAAATTGGGTTAATTAATCTTTTATAATCATCAGGGCTATATTCAAGATCAGCATCTTGAATTAATATGATGTCGCCACTTGCTAATTTTAATCCTTGTCTAACTGAATAACCTTTTCCTCTATTTTTAGAGTTAAAAACTAACTTAATTTTACCCTTTTTGTCATAATTTTCTAAAATTTTTCGAGAATTATCAGTTGAAAAATCATCAATTACAATTATTTCTTTACCAATAGAATTCTCGTTTAAAATTTTATCTAAAATTCTACTTATAGTATTTTCTTCATTATAGCAGGGCATTATAACACTGAGTTTCATCAGATTATAAAAGTTTTATCATTATTTATATTTTTATTACTTTATTTATTAAATTATCTTATAAGATATTTTTTTAAAGAATCTAATGAAATTAACTAAAGAACAATTAGCAGATATTAAGAATCAGCAATCTCAACAAAATTCAACAAAAAGAGTAACAGCCCCTGAGCTAGAACATATTCTCTATGAAGCAATACCTGCTCTTGATCATGGATTTGTAAGAGTTGTAGATTACATGGGTGATGATACATCAATCGTTCAATCAGCTAGAGTTTCTTATGGCAAAGGCACAAAACAAGTTTCAACAGATGCTGGTCTTATAAAATATTTAATGCGTCATTGGCATAGTACTCCATTTGAAATGTGTGAAATTAAATATCATATAAAATTACCAATATTTATTGCTCGTCAGTGGATTAGACATCGAACAGCTAATGTTAACGAATATTCTGCAAGATATTCAATTTTAGATAAAGAATTTTATTTACCTTCCCAAGAGAATCTTGCTGCTCAATCAACATCTAATAGACAGGGTAGAGGTGATGTATTGGAGGGTAAACAAGCAAAAGAAGTTTTAGCAATTTTAAAGAACGATGCTGAGAGAACATATGCAAACTATGAAGCGATGCTTAACGAAAAATATGATGGATCCACTGTAGATGAAAGTAAAAAAGGTTTAGCAAGAGAGCTTGCCAGAATGAATTTAACTTTAAACACCTACACTCAATGGTATTGGAAAACTGATTTATTAAATTTAATGAATTTTCTAAGACTAAGAGCAGATCATCATGCACAATACGAAATAAGAGTTTACGCAGATATTATGCTAGACACCTTAAAAAAATGGGTGCCCGTTACCTATGAGGCTTTCATGGATTATAGAGTAGGTGGAACTGAAGTATCATCCAAAGGAAAACATATTCTTCAAAAGCTAATTAAAGGTGAAGAAGTTTCAATAGAAACCTCAGATTTATCTAAGAGAGAATGGAATGAATTGATGGAAGCCTTTGATTTAAAAGAAAAAATAATTTAGATTAAAAACAAAGATTATTAGAATTAGATTATCATGGAGATTACAAATAAACTATCTAGATCTTTAGAGACTGTTGGGGAAACAGATTATCTAATAGTTATATTAAGTTTATTTTTTTGTATCATTTCTTCATTTATATTAATGTATGTTTACAAAAGTAAGTCCAATTCCTTATCTTCAAAAATTCAAATTTCAGCAATAATTCCACTTTTAAGTAACATCACATTTTTGGTAATTTTGATTGTTAAATCATCATTAGCATTGTCACTTGGTTTAGTTGGGGCTTTATCAGTGATTAGATTTAGAACTCCAGTTAAAGAACCTGAAGATTTAGCTTTTTTATTTTTTGCCATAGCTATTGGTATTGGGTATGGAGCACTTCAAATTTATTCAACAAGTATTATTTTTTTAATCTTAATCTTGATTATTTGGTTCTTTTTATCCAGCAGAAAAAGTGTGATTATAAATGATTTTAATTTAATAATAGAATGTGATTTAGGTAAAAATCAAGATTATTTTGACAAAATTTTAGAACATCTTAAAAAAAATTGTCTAGAAGCGAATTTAGCAAAAATTGAAAAAGAAAAAAATAATATCACCCTTTACTATAAAGTTTCATTTGGAAATGAAAAAAATATTAAGCTTTTAATGGATACTTTAAATAAAGAATTCGATAATTTAGATTATTCTTTTTATGAAAATAAAATTGTAGATTAAGCAAATTGTTAATTTTTAAACAAAAAAAAAATAATATCCCTCTTTTTTTATTGGCCCTTTTTATTATTTTTCTATTATTTTTACTAAAAATTACACCTGGTTTAAAAGGAGATTTAGAACAATCTTTAAGAATTTTATTATACCAACCGGTACTTTTAAAATCAAAACCTGTTTATCAAAATAGAATAATTGATTATTCAGTAAAATTATTTCATGGAATTGAGAATAAATTTTCAAAAAAAAATGAATTTGAAAATATAAAAATTGACATCAATTTTTCAGAATTAGAGAAATTAAAAAAAGATAGAAATAAAGCTCTTTACTTAAAAAAGTTGATCAACCCTCAAAAAGTAAAAATTAATTTATTGTTTCAAGGCAAAAAGTACAAAGCTACAGCAAGACTTAAAGGGGATTTATCAGAACATTGGGGAAATATAAAACAATGGAGTTTAAGAATTAAGTTAAATAAAAACAAAACTATTTTAGGCTTTAATGAATTTTCAATTTCTGTTTTTACTGAGAGAGATTTTCCCTATAATTTTGTTATTTCTGATATTCTTAGAGAAAATAAAATCTTGTCTCCAAGGTATGAGACAGTTGGAGTTAACTTTAACGGAGAAAACTGGGGATTAATGCTTTTAGAAGAACAGTTTTCAGACTCTTTTTATGCTCACAATCAATTAAAAGAGGCACCAATACTTAAAATGACAAATGAAAATGATTTTACCATAAGAATTATAGCTAACCAAAAATTAGAAAATTTAGATGATATAATTAAATGGCAAGGTAAATTAGAGACTAAAGTTTATAATAAAAAAAGAATTTTAAAGAAAACTAACATTCCTGATCAAAAAACAAATTTAAATTTATTAAGTGCTTTTAAAAATATTCAAGAAGTAGTTGTGGTTGAAAACGAAAAATATTATGAAAAAATAAAAGATCATTTGGATGTAGATTTAATGGCAAAAATAGTAGCAATAACATCCATATTTGGTGATTACCACAGTAGATTGCCAACTAACTCAAGATATTATATCAACCCTTATGATCTCAAAATAGAACCAATTTTAACTGACACAACTCATTCAAATATAGCAAGTCAAAAAGAAATTAAAAAATTTATGAATAATTTTAATATTCTTTATAAAAATCTTTTTCCTACAAGGGATTTTCAAAAAAAATATTTTCAAGTAGTAAATGAGTATAAAAATAATTTTGAAAAAATTGAAAAAAAATTTGAATTAGCATGTCAAAATTTTGGAAAAAATTGTCAAAATTTAGTTGATCTAGAACTTATTAAGCAAAATATTAACTTCATTATTAGTGAAAAAAATAATATTTTTCAAAATTTTTCTAATAGTAATGAAAAGATAAAAAATAAAAATTTCAATACACAGAATATTAAAAATTTAAATGATAAAAAAATACATTTTCGAGCTTTTGATGATGGAGAGATTTTTTTGAGTAATTTAACTAGTGAAATTTTACGTTTAGATAAACTAATTTTAGAGGATGTTTCACAATGTAAAAAAAATTGTAAGAAGATAATTGAAATTAGTGATTCAAATTTGATTTTGAACCCTAGTACTTATGAAAATTTAAGTTCGAAAAAGATTAATTTTGATTTAGAAAATAAAGACTATGATTTTTTAGAGATAAGATATTTAGATCAATTAAATAGACAAAATTCTGTAAAAGAAAGAATAGAAAATAATAGATTTAAAAATGATAAATTTTTAAATGATGTTAGTTATAAAAAGGATCCTAAAATTAACATTATGGGTAAGAACTATATTTTAGATGGTGGAGTACATATTATTGATAATCCAATCATAGTTCCAAATGGGTATAACTTAATTATAAAAAAAGGATCAACTCTTAGAATGTCTAAAGATTCTTATATTTTACTAAAAGATGGATCAATAAAAATGAATGGAACTGAAAATTATCCTATTAAGATTTCATCATTAAATTCTAAGGAAAATTGGAAAGGTATCTATGTAAATTCAGACTTAAGTAATAATAGCTCTTCTATTTTAAATTATGTTAATATTTCAAATTTTTCTTATTTCGATAGTGGAAAGATACAATTAACGGGTGGGTTAAATTTCATAAAATCGAATGTTGTAATTTCTAATAGTATTATCAACAATTCAATGTCCGAGGATGCAATTAATTTTGTAAAATCAGAATTCAAAGTTTTATCATCTGAAATTACCAACACTATTTCTGATGCAATTGATATCGATTTTGGAAATGGAGAAATTAAAAAAACTCTTTTTGACAAAGTTGGTGGAGACGCAATAGATCTTTCTGGTTCGAATGTTTATCTTAAGGATATAAATGCAAAAAATATTTTTGATAAAGCAATCTCAGCTGGTGAACAAACAAATCTCAAGATTAATAATTTAGAGGTCTCATCATCTGGTATGGGTATTGCAAGTAAAGACTCAAGCAATGTTTATGGAAATAATATCAAAATTTCAAACTGTAATTCATATGATTTTGCTGTTTATCAAAAAAAATCTTATTTTTCTGGGGCCAACTTAAAAATTGATCAATTTTCATCATGTGGTTTGCCCTTGGTCCAAATAGGAAGTGATTTAATTTTAGATGGTAAAAAAGTTAGAGGAAAAGTTATAGATATAAAAAAACTTTATAATTAAGCTTTTATATGCGAAGTGAAATCAAAATCCCAATAAACAATAATTTTGAATTATATTTTGATAATTGGGTTAACTTCAAAAGTAAAATACAAAAACAATATGATGATAGATTAATTACTAGTATCTATTATGATAGTGAAAATTTTACTACTGCCAAAGACAATCTTGCTGGAATTTCTAACAGGTGCAAGTATAGAATCAGGTGGTACAACGATGAATCCAAAAATTTTAATTATGAAATAAAGATAAAAAAAAATAATTTAGGTAAAAAACTTTTTTTAAAATCTGATCATAGTTTGCTAGATTTTAATCTTTTATTTTCTAATAAAAATGATTTCCTTAAAAAGAAAGAGAATGAATTTTTTTTGAATTACTTTAGCTATAAAAATCTTATACCAAAAATGAATGTAAGTTATTTAAGATCATATTTTGTGTATCAAAAAAAAATTAGGATCACCTACGATCGTAAAATAAGTTATAAGTTAATAAATAAACATTCTTTAAAAAAAAATACAATGAAAGATTTCATGAATGTTATTGAAATAAAATTTGAACCAGAAAATACAAGTTTAGCATTAAATTTAATTCAAAATTCTAATTTTAACCCTAAAAGATTTAGTAAATATTTAAGAGGTTTACATTTATTTGGAATCTCTAATTACTTATAAATTGAGATAATTAGATTTAATTTTTTTTGCAAAATTTATATAAATTTTTGAAATTTCGTGATCTGAGTTTGCTTCAACGATGGGTTTTCCCTGATCTCCATTTTTTCCAACTTCGGGGTTGATTGGTATTTCTCCCAAAAATTCTTTTTGAAACTCTTCAGCAGTTTTTTTTACATTATCATCACCAAAGATTTTGTATTTTTTACCATCATCACCTTCAAAATAACTCATATTGTTAACCAAACCTAAAATTTTGACATTTAGTTTATCAAACATTTTAATGCCTCTTTTTACGTCTAGTAATGCAACTTCTTGTGGTGTTGAAACTATGATTGCTCCATCCATCTTTATCTCTTGAGAAAAAGTGAGTTGCGTGTCTCCAGTTCCAGGAGGCATATCAACAATTATGAAATCTAAATCTTTCCAATTTACCTTTTGCGTGAAAGTTCTAATTGCACTAGTCACCATAGGTCCCCGCCAAATCATAGGCGTTTGTTGATCAGTTAAGAAACCAATAGACATACACTGAATATCATACTTAATAATGGGGTCTAATTTTTGTCCATCACTTTTGGGTTTTTCCTCAATTCCCAACATTTTAGGAATAGACGGACCATAGATATCTGCATCCAGTAAACCAACTCTACATCCAATTTTTTTTAAAGCTAAAGCCAAGTTTGTTGCAAAAGTAGATTTTCCAACACCGCCTTTTGCACTTGAAATAGCAATTGTAAACTTAGTGCCTTTAATTGGATTTTTATCAGGTAGTTTTCTACCCATTTTAGCTCTCATTGCGTCACTTAATTCTGGTTTTTCCTTTGGCATAATAGGATCTTAACTTGTTTTTCCTCATAAAGACATTATATAGATTGCCGTATGTCAGATGATTTTAGACGAGGAGGCGGAAGTCCTTGGGGATCTCCCCCAGGGGGAAGCGGTGGTGGAAGCGGTAATGGTTCCGGCCGAGGTCCAACGCCACCAGACATAGACAAAATTATAAGAGAATTCCAGGAGAAGATTAAAAAATTTTTGCCAGGGGGTAGTTCTTCTGGTGGTAAGCAAGTAGTTTTAGTTTTAATTATTTTAGGGTTTGTTTGGTTAGCCAGTGGTCTTTATAGAGTTCTACCAGATGAACAAGGAGTAGTATTAAGATTTGGAAAATTCGTAAAAACAACTCAACCAGGATTAAATTATCATATACCGTTTCCAGTTGAATCCGTTCTTACTCCAAAAGTTACCAAAGTTAACAGAATTGATATTGGTTTTAGATCCGAAAGAGATAGTGGTTTTACATCCCAAGGTGGAGTGGCAGATGTTCCTCAAGAAAGCCTAATGTTGACTGGAGATGAAAATATTGTGAACATCGATTTTTCTGTTTTCTGGGTAATCAAAGATGCAGGAAACTTTTTATTTAAAATTCAAGACCCAGAAGGGACAGTTAAAGCAGCAGCCGAAACAGCAATGAGAGAGGTGATCGCGCGATCCGATATTCAGCCTATTTTAACTGAAGGTAGATCAGTTATAGAAACAGATACACAAGAAATTATTCAAAAAATTTTGGATGAATACACTAGTGGTATTCAAATTACACAAGTTCAAACGCAAAAAGCAGACCCACCCGATCAAGTAATTGATGCGTTTAGAGATGTACAGGCTGCAAGAGCTGACATGGAAAGATCAAAGAATGAGGCTGAAGCTTATGCGAACGATGTGATACCAAGAGCCCGAGGGGAAGCAGAAAAAATTTTACAAGCGGCTGAAGCGTATAAGAAAGAAGTCGTAGCAAAAGCTGAAGGTGAAGCTAGCAGGTTTTTAGCAATTTATAATGAATATAAAAATGCGAAATCTGTAACACAAGAAAGAATGTATTTAGAAACAATGGAAAAAGTTTTAGCTGATATTGATAAAGTGATAATTGAGAAAAATGCAGGATCTGGTGTAGTGCCTTACTTACCTTTACCTGAATTGCAAAAAAAGAAAGTAACAAACTAATATGAATGCAGGAAAAATTACAGCTGGAATCATTGTTGCTTTAGCAGTAGTTGCGTTCTTTTCAATTTTTATTGTTAAAGAAGTTAACCAGGCAATTGTTCTTCAATTTGGAGATCCAAAAAGAATAATTCTAAAACCTGGGTTAAATTTCAAAATTCCTTTTATTCAAAACGTTGTATTTTTAGATAAGAGAATTTTAAATTTAGACACACCGCCAGAAGAGGTAATTGCCTCTGATCAAAAGAGATTGATAGTTGATGCATTTGCTAGATTTCAAATAGTTGATCCTCTGAAATTTTATATCTCAGTTGGAAATGAAAGAGTTGCAAGATCGAGATTAGCTACCATTATAAATTCAAGAATTAGGAACGTTCTTGGACAACAAGAACTGCAAACCCTTCTTTCAGAAGATAGAACAAAACAAATGGCTTTAATTCAAGAGGGTGTAAATAATGAGGCTGAAAATTTTGGTATTAAAATTGTAGATGTTAGAATTAAAAGAGCTGATCTTCCCCAAGCTAACAGTGATGCAATTTTTAGAAGAATGCAGACCGAAAGGGAGAGAGAAGCAAAAGAATTTAGAGCAAGAGGAGCTGAAATGGCAGTAACAATTACATCAACTGCTGACAAAGAAGTAACTGTAATTTTAGCTGAGGCACAAAAAAAATCGGAAATTATGAAAGGTGAAGGAGATGGGAAAAGAAATAATATCTTTGCTGCAGCGTTTGGACAAGATCCAGAATTCTTTGCATTTTATAGAGCGATGCAAGCTTATGAAAAAGCTTTAATAGGTGGAGAAACATCTTTAATTCTATCTCCAGACAGTGAATTCTTTAAATTTTTTGGAAATATAAAACCTCAAACAGAGTAAACTTTAATGAAAGAATTGATCATTGCATTTGGTCTATTCTTTTTTATTGAGGGAATTTTATATGCCTTATTTCCATCAAAAATGAGGAATATGTTGAAAAAGCTTGAGTTAATCAAAGATAGTCAATTACGCACTGGCGGATTAATTTTTGCTTTAATAGGATTTATAATTATTTATTACACAAAAAGTTAAAATGATGAAAATAAAAGCAATATTTCTCTCTTTAATATTAGTATTAAATTTTTCATCAGTATCTAATTCTCAAAATATTCCTAATTCGTTTGCAGATTTAGCTGAAAAATTAATGCCTTCAGTAGTGAATATTTCAACAACCCAAACTGTTGTTGAGAGAAGTAATCCATTTCCTAATTTTCAGTTTCCACCAGGCTCACCATTTGGTGATATGTTTAAGGAATTTGGAACACCTCAAGAAAGACAATCTTCAGCACTGGGCTCAGGATTTATTATTGATGAAGAAGGAATACTAGTTACAAATAATCATGTGATTGAAGGAGCAGAGGACATCGTTGTTCAAGTAAATGGTGAAAAAAAATTTAAAGCAAAAGTTATTGGTGCAGACCCTCTTTCAGATATTGCAGTTCTAAAAATTGAGTCAAAAGAAAAGTTTTTACCTGTTAGATTTGGTGACTCAGATAAAGCAAGAATAGGTGATTGGGTTATAGCTATTGGAAATCCATTTGGTTTAGGTGGAACAGTTACTTCAGGAATAATTTCTGCAAGAAATCGATCAATTGGATTATCAAGATATGAAGACTATATTCAAACTGATGCATCTATTAACTCTGGGAACTCAGGTGGTCCATTATTCGATATGAATGGTAATGTGATTGGAATTAACACAGCTATTCTTGGTAGAAGCGGAAATGTAGGAATAGGTTTTTCAATACCATCAAACAGCGCAAAGATTGTAATTGATCAATTAATTGAATTTGGGGAAACAAAAAGAGGATGGCTAGGAGTAAGAATTCAAGATGTAACAAAAGAAATTGCAGATGTTGAAAAATTAGACGAACCAAGAGGAGCTTTAGTAGCAAGTGTTGCACCAAATAGTCCATCGGAAAAAGCTGGAGTTAAAAGCGGAGATATTATTTTAGAATTTAATGGAGAAAAAATAAAACAAATGAAAGAACTTCCGATAATTGTTGCAAGAACTGAAGTTGGAAAAAAAGTAAAAGTTAAAATCTGGAGAAATAAAAAAGAAATTATCAAAACAATTACACTTGGAAGGTTGGAGACATCAGAGGATTTTAAAATTTCAGAAAAAAAAGAGGAATCACCAAAAGAGACCTTAATTGAGAATCTGAAAATAAAAGTAAGAAAACTCTCTGATCAAGATATTAAAACGAGAAAATTACCCAACCAAACTAGTGGTTTGGTGATTACAAGTATTGAAAAAAATAGTCCTTTAACTGGCTCGATCGAAGTAAATAGTATCATTCTAGAAGCTCAGAAGAAAAAGATAAGAAATGTTGAGGACTTAAATCAAGCTTTAAAACAAGTTTTGAATAGTAACCAGAAGACTATTTTACTTGTAATCTATAATAGCCAAAATCAGAAAAGATATATAGGCGTTAAATTAGATTAATTTATGGATTTAAAATCCAAAATTATTTTAATTTACGGTCCTACTGCGTCTGGAAAATCTAAATTTGCAATTAAACTAGCAAAAAAAATTTCAGGTCAGATTATAAATGCTGATAGCATGCAAGTTTACAAAGAGTTAAAGGTTTTAACAGCAAGACCCTTTAAAAAAGATTATCAAAATATCAAGCATCATTTATACGGATTTCAAAATGCTAAAAAAAATTTTTCTACAGGAGATTGGCTTAAATTAGCAAAACAAAAAATTTTGCAATGTAGAAAAATAAATAAAACACCAATATTGGTAGGAGGCACAGGTCTCTATTTCAAAGCCTTAACTGACGGTTTAGTTAATATTCCGAAAATTCCTATTAGTTTTAGAAACAAAGTACGAAATTTACACAAAAGAATAGGACAAAAGAAATTTTTTTTAAAGTTACAAGAAATAGATCCTTTAATTAAAGATCAAATTAATTCTCTAGATGTACAAAGATCTTTAAGAGCATATGAAATTAAATCATTTACAAAAAAATCTATGATTAGTTGGTTTAAAAACACTAAGTCAGATTACAGTCATAATGACTTCTTTAAAATTTGTATTGATTTTCCAAGGAAAGATTTAATTGAGAGAATTAATAAGAGATCTGAAAATATGATTAAACTAGGTGCAATTTTAGAAGTTAAAAAATTTATCAAAATGAGAGTTCCAAAAAATAAAAGCCTAAGTAAAGCAATCGGAATAAGTGAGATTAAGCAATATCTTCAAAAAAAAATCCAAACAGATCAATTAACCGAGAAAATATCAATAAAGACCAGGCAATATGCTAAAAGACAGAGCACCTGGGCTCGAGGACACATGAAAGATTGGAATAAAGTTAATCCAGCTAGTTTAGATAAGCTCTTAAAAAAAATTTAGATATTCTCTACTTAGCCTTGACCAATTAGCACAACTTCAGCTAGATTGCTTGAATGTCTAAATTATATACTGGTGCAGAAATTGTATTTAAATGTCTTGAAGATCAAGAGGTTGAATATATTTTTGGTTATCCAGGTGGAGCAGTTTTACCAATTTATGATGAACTTAAAAATCATTCATCAATTAAACATATACTTGTTAGACATGAACAAGGAGCAGGCCATGCAGCAGAAGGGTATGCAAGATCATCAGGCAAGCCTGGAGTAGTTTTAGTAACATCTGGACCCGGTGCCACTAATGTTGTTACAGCATTAACTGATGCTTATATGGACTCAATACCTTTAGTTTGTATTTCTGGACAAGTTCCTACTCATTTAATAGGCACTGATGCTTTTCAAGAGTGTGATACTACAGGAATCACAAGGCCTTGCACAAAACACAATTGGTTAGTTAAAGATATTAAAGAATTACCAAAAGTAATGCATGAAGCTTTTAAAGTAGCAACAACTGGAAGACCTGGACCTGTACTAATTGATATTCCTAAAGATATCCAATTTGCAAAAACTAATTATACAAAATTTAAAAAAGAAAAAAAATTAAATGGAAAAAAACATAATAAATTTTCTGAAAATGAAATTAATCAATTAATTGATTTGATTTCAAAAGCAAAAAAACCGGTTGTTTACACTGGGGGTGGAGTAATAAATTCTGGGCCTCAGGCTAGCGAGACTTTAAAAGAGTTTGTTAGATTAATTGGTTTTCCAATCACATCAACTCTACAAGGGTTAGGAGCATTTCCAGGAGATGACAATCAATTTATCGGAATGCTAGGTATGCATGGAACTTATGAAGCTAATAATGCAATGCATGATTGTGATTTGTTAATTAACATTGGTGCAAGATTTGACGATAGAATAACCGGTAAGATCGATGAGTTTTCGCCGAAATCAAAAAAAGTTCATATTGATATTGATCCATCGTCAATCAATAAAATTATTAAAGTAGATCTTGCAATAGTTGGAGATGTTAATGAAGTAATAAAGTCAGCTATTAAGAAAATAAATAAAAAACAAAATGGTTTAAAAGAATCGAATAAACAAAGAATTTCAAAATGGTGGGAACAAATCCAAAAGTGGAGAACGAAAGACTCACTAGGATTTATCAATAGTGATAAAGAAATTAAGCCTCAGCATGCTGTAAAAAGATTATATGAGTTAACAAAAAATCAAGATACATTTATCACAACTGAAGTTGGTCAGCATCAAATGTGGGCTGCTCAACACTATAAATTTAATAAACCTAATAGATGGATGACATCAGGCGGTCTTGGAACAATGGGATATGGACTTCCAGCGGCAGTAGGTGCTCAAATTGCTCACCCAGATAAACTGGTGATCGATATTGCAGGTGAAGCATCTGTATTGATGACAATTCAAGAAATGTCTACAGCAGTTCAGTACAATTTGCCCATAAAAATATTTATTCTAAATAATCAGTACATGGGAATGGTAAGACAATGGCAAGAACTTCTGCATGAAAAAAACTATTCAGAGAGTTATTCCGAAGCTTTACCTGACTTTGTTAAATTAGCTGAAGCTTACGGATGTAAAGGTATCAAGGCAGATAATCCAGATGAATTAGATAATAAAATTAAAGAGATGATTGATTATAACGGTCCAGTAATATTTGATTGTCATGTAGATCCTAATGAAAATTGTTTTCCAATGATACCATCCGGAAAGCCTCATAATCAGATGATTTTAGGTCCAAGTGATAAAGAGGAAAATAAAATTACTGGTAAAGGGAAATCATTAGTTTAATGTCATCTCCAAAATCAGCATATAGTATCCCCACTAAAAAAGGAAAATTAGATACTCATATATTTGTTGTTTGGGTTGATAATGAATCTGGTGTATTAGCAAGGGTAGTAGGGTTATTTTCTGGCAGAGGATACAATATAGAGTCCTTAGCGGTTGCAGAAGTTGATGCAACAAAAAATATTTCAAGAATAACCATCGTAACAACTGGAACACCACAAGTTATTGATCAAATTAAACTTCAGCTGAAAAAACTAGTCCCAGTCCATAAAGTTGCAGATTTTAAAAGAGAAGATAAAAATGTTATTTTTAAAGAGATGGCATTACTTAAAATTGTTGCACAAAAAAAAAAGATAGATAAGTGTCTTAAAGAATGCAAAAAATTTAATCCTGTAATTTTAGACAAAACAAATAAATCAGTGGTTGTACAAATAACTGCTTTGAGAAGAGAAATTGATAAGATGAGTAAAAAATTAAAACCCTTAGGTCTTACAAGCACTTCTAGAACTGGGGCAATAGCTATGACCAGAGGTGCTCAAACATTTAAATAAATTGATAAAGGAGAAAAAAAATGAAAATGTTCTATGAAAAAGATGCTGACGTAAACTTAATTAAAGATAAAAAAGTTGCTATTTTTGGTTATGGTAGTCAAGGGCATGCTCATGCTCTTAATTTAAAAGATAGCGGGGTAAAAGAAGTAGTCGTTGCTTTAAGAGATGGTTCAGCAAGTAAAGCTAAAGCTGAGTCAAAAGGTTTAAAGGTAATGAATTTGTCCGATGCAGCGGAATGGGCTGATGTTTGTATGATTTTAACTCCTGATGAACTTCAAGCAACCATATATAAAAATCATATTGAACAAAGAATTAAAGAGGGCACAAGTTTAGCTTTTGCTCATGGTTTAAATATTCATTATAATTTAATCAAAGCAAGAAAAGATCTAGATGTATTTATGGTTGCTCCTAAAGGCCCTGGACACCTTGTAAGAAGTGAATTTGAAAAAGGGGGTGGAGTTCCTTGTTTGATGGCAGTACATCAAGATGGTACAGGTAAAGCAAGAGATTTAGCTCTATCATATGCATCGGCGATTGGAGGTGGAAGATCTGGAATTATTGAGACCACTTTCAAAGATGAATGTGAAACAGATTTATTTGGTGAACAAACAGTGCTTTGCGGAGGTCTTGTAGAGCTGATTAAAAATGGTTATGAGACATTAGTTGAGGCTGGATATGAACCAGAGATGGCATATTTCGAGTGCTTACATGAAGTAAAATTAATTGTTGATCTTATCTATGAAGGTGGGATTGCAAATATGAATTACTCAATTTCAAATACCGCAGAGTACGGTGAGTATGTTTCAGGACCTAGAATTATTAATAAAGAGGAAACTAAGAAAAGAATGAAAGAAGTGCTAGAGGATATTCAATCTGGAAAGTTTACCAAACAATGGATGGATGAGTGTAAAAATGGTCAAAAGAACTTTCTAAAGACCAGAGAAGAATTAGCAAAACATTCTATAGAAACAGTTGGTACGAAACTAAGAGCTATGATGCCTTGGATCGGTAAGAAGAAATTAGTGGATAGCGATAAGAAGTAAATATTGATTAAATTGGGCTAAAATAATTATTTTATTTTGCAATCTAAACGATAGGTTGTATATTTCGAGCACAAAAAATATTTATATGGCTGAGAAAGATAAAGTATTTATTTTCGATACAACTATGAGGGATGGTGAACAATCACCAGGCGCTTCTATGAGTGTTGAGGAAAAAATTCAGATTTCAAGAGTTTTTGATGAAATGGGAATTGATATAATTGAGGCTGGTTTTCCAATATCATCCCCAGGTGACTTTGAAGCCGTAAGTGCAATCAGTAAAAGTGTAAAAAATTCAATTCCTTGTGGTTTAGCAAGAGCTACAAAAAAAGATATAGACGCTTGTTATGAGTCTTTAAAATTCGCAAAAAGATTTCGTATCCACACATTTATTTCAACAAGTCCAGTTCATATGAAACATAAACTTAATATGACAGATGAACAAGTTTTAGGCGCTATTAAGGAAAGTGTTACCTATGCTAAAAAATTTACAGATGATGTTGAGTGGTCATGTGAGGATGGCACAAGAACAAATTTAGAATTTATGTATAAAACAATAGAACTTGCCATCAAATGTGGTGCAACAACAATTAATATTCCTGATACGGTTGGTTATTCAATACCCGAAGAATTTGCAAAAACTATTACATCAATAAAAAACAATGTACCAAATATTGATAAGGCTATTCTTTCTGCGCACTGTCATAATGATTTAGGATTAGCGGTTGCTAATGCTTTATCAGGTTTATCAGCAGGAGTTAGACAAATTGAATGTACTATAAATGGAATAGGTGAAAGAGCAGGTAATGCAGCACTTGAGGAAATTGTAATGGCTATAAAAACCCGAGATGACTTATTACCTTATGAAACAGGAATTAAGACTGAACTAATTAGCAAAGCATCTAAAATTGTATCTAATGCTACAGGTTTCCCTGTTCAATTTAATAAAGCGATCGTTGGAAAGAATGCTTTTGCTCATGAATCTGGCATTCATCAAGATGGAATGTTAAAAAATAGAGAAACTTATGAAATAATGACACCAGAAAGTGTTGGTGTAAAAAAAACATCTTTAGTAATGGGAAAACACTCTGGACGTCATGCATTCAAAGATAAATTAAGTGATTTAGGTTATGCGGATGTCACAGATGATGTTGTCCAAGCAGCTTTTGGAAAATTTAAAATTTTAGCAGATAAGAAAAAACATATTTACGATGAAGATATTGTTGCATTAGTCGATGATAGTTTAATTATTGATAATAAGATAAATGCAATAAACTTAAAATCATTAAAAGTATTTGCCGGAACTGGTGAGCCCCAAAGAGCTGATATGACTTTAGATGTTTTTGGAGAAGTTAAAAAGACTTCTCAAACTGGCGATGGTCCAGTTGATGCTATATTTAAATGTATTAAAGAACTTTATCCTCATGATGTAAAATTATCTCTTTATCAAGTTCATGCAGTTACAGAAGGAACTGATGCACAAGCTACAGTAAGTGTAAAGATAGAGGAAAATGATAGAACTACAGTGGGTCAGTCAGCTGACACAGATACTTTAGTAGCATCGGCAAATGCATATTTAAATGCTTTAAACAAAATGCTTATTAAGAGAGAGAAAAAATCTTTATATAAAAATATCGAACCGAAAAAATTAAAGGAGAGTATATAATGGGAATATTTGATAGTGTTAAAAAAATATGGAGCCAAGATATGGCTATCGATCTTGGAACTGCCAACACATTAGTTGTAGTTAAAGGACAAGGTGTAGTTTTAAACGAGCCATCTGTTGTAGCAATTGTAGAGCAAACTGGAAAAAAACAAGTTTTAGCTGTAGGAGATGAAGCAAAAACAATGTTGGGAAGAACACCTGGAAATATAAGTGCAATTCGACCTTTAAGAGACGGTGTTATTGCTGATTTTATAGTCACTGAAGAAATGATCAAACATTTCATTAAAAAAGTTCATAAAGGTAGAACATTTGCTAATCCGAGAATATTAATTTGTGTGCCTACTGGCTCTACTCCAGTTGAAAGAAAAGCAATTCAAGACAGTGCTTTGGCAGCAGGCGCTAGAAGAGTTCAATTAATTGAAGAGCCTATAGCTGCAGCGATAGGTGCAGGTTTACCAATATCAGAGGCAACAGGATCAATGGTTGTTGATATTGGTGGTGGAACAAGTGAGATTGCTGTTATGTCATTAGGAGGTTTAGTATATTCAAAATCTTTAAGAGTTGCAGGTGATGCTATGGACGGAGCATTAGTTAACTATATGAGAAAAGAATATAACCTTATGATTGGAGATAGCACAGCTGAAAAAATTAAAAAAGAAATTGGTACCGCTATTCCATCAAATAATAATACTTATGCTGTCAAAGGTAGAGATTTAAGATCAGGAACTCCAAAAGAAGTCAATATTACCGAAGAAGATACAGCAGAGGCATTAGATGGTATTTTAAGAGAAATGGTTAATGGTATTAAAGATGCCCTTGAGGCTACACCACCAGAATTATCAGCAGACCTTGTTGATATGGGTCTTACTTTGACAGGCGGTGGAGCTTTATTAAAAAATATTGATAGAAGATTTTCTAAGGAAACAGGATTGCCAGTGCACATTGCTGAGGACCCATTGTCATGTGTAGCTATTGGAACTGGTAAAGCTCTGGATCAAGAGCAAACATTCTCTACGATGCTGACTGAATATTAAGAAAGATGGCCGAAAGCAGAGATGATTTTATAATAGCAATTAGATCTGCTTTTTTAAATAAAAGTACAAAACAAAAATTTTCTTTATTAACTTTAGTTTTTTTTTCAATTGTTATAACTGTTTTATCTAGTTTTAATTTCAAGGCGATAACTGTAACAAAGTCAGTAATAAAAGAAATTGTCTATCGATCTTCATTTATAGTTTCGATCCCAGAAAATTTTATCAAATCCTCTTATTTAAATTTAAAAGAATATACTAATTTTTATAAAGAATATAAACAAACCAAAGAGGAATTAGATCAGTTAAAATCTGAAAATATTTCAACAAAAATTATTAAAAGCGAAAATGAGGAGCTCAAAAGTCTAATTGATGGTTATACCATTACTTCTAATAAGATTTTAGCAAAGGTAATTGTTGATCACGAAAGTCCTTTTTTAAGATCAATTATTATCAACAAAGGCAGTAAGGAAAAAATAAAAATTGGAACAAATATTTATGATCGAAGTTATCTTGTAGGACGGGTCATCGAAGTAAATTATACAAATTCAAGAGTATTGTTATTAACTGATTTAAATTCAAATATTCCTGTTTCTATCACGCCTGGAAATGTTCAAGCAATTGTGGTTGGTAATGGAGATAAAAAAGGTGAAATTAAATATATTAAAAATGATCTTATAAATAAAATCGATGATCAAGGTATTGCATATACCTCAGGAACTGGCTCAATTTTCAAAAGTGGAATTCCTGTCGGAACGATTGATTTAAAAGATGAAAATGAAAAAATTTTGATCAACTTTTATAGTGATTTTAGTCAATTAAAATATGTTTTTGCAGAGATTGATGAATTAATCCCCACACCTGTTGAAACTGAAGAAAATGATCAAACACAAGTCTCTTCAAATACTGAGCAAATAAAATTAGACTTAATAAGTGATGAATTGCAAATTTTAGAAGATAGTAACATTAAATTTTTAGAGGAAAATAAAGAATTAAATACTTTAACAAACGATTTAACTAAACAGATTGAGATATTAAAGACAGAAAATGAGTATCAAAAAAGTGTTATTCAACAGCATAATTTAGACCAAGACGAGCTAGAATTCTTAAGATTAAATTTAATCTATAGTTCAAAATGTCAATCAAAAAAACTCTTTAGCACTGGTTTTAAAGTCGGTACTGAAGAATATAAAGAATGTATAATGCGAAAAGGAAAGATAAGTGATTAGATTTCAAAAGAAAAATTTACTTTACAAGATATATACTTGGCTACCAATTCTTGCTTTATTTATATCTGTATTTAATGAATTTGATTTCAATTATTTAAGCATTGATTATTTTTCATTTAATTTTCCATTTATATTAATTTTTTATTTCGCTTT
>CACCJO010000004.1 GCA_902546375.1 uncultured Pelagibacteraceae bacterium | reverse complement strand
GGATCCAATTCAGTTCCGACGAAATTATTATCAAACCAAAGAGTTGTATTTCTTTTTTCAGCACCCCATTGATAATTTCTAAAAATAACCATTGTAATTGCTGGCCACTCCTCACGAGCACACGAACTCATCTCATTCATGCTAATTCCAAAAGCTCCATCTCCTGCAAAACCAATTACAGGTGTATCTGGACATCCAATTTTTGCTCCAAGTATTGATGGAAAACCATAACCACATGGACCAAACAAACCAGGTGCTAAATATTTTCTTGGTTTTTCAAAAGTTGGATAGGCATTTCCTATTGCACAATTATTTCCAATATCACTTGAGATAATTACATCTTCAGGCATTCCAGCTTGAATTGCTCTCCAAGCTTGTCTTGGTGACATTCTATCTTTATCTCTCTCTCTTGCTTCTTTGTTCCAGACTGTTCCTTCATCATCATCTTCATGATCAAGACTAGATAATTTTTGTAACCATGCAGATTTTGTTTGATGAATTAAGTCTTTTCTTTTTTGTCTATCTATATCACCTGCATTAGATGATAATTTATCAAATATTTGTTGAGCAACTAATTTTGCATCTCCGCTTATTCCAACAGTAACTTTTTTAGTTAAACCAATTCTATCAGGATTGATATCAACTTGGATTATGCTAGCTTTCTTAGGCCAATAATCTATACCATACCCTGGAAGTGTCGAAAATGGATTTAGTCTTGTTCCTAAAGCTAAAACAACGTCTGCTTTTGAAATTAATTCCATAGCAGCTTTTGACCCATTATATCCTAAAGGTCCTACAGCCAATGGATGACTTCCTGGAAAACTATCATTGTGCTGATAGCCAGAACAAACTGGAGAGTCTAATTTTTCTGCAAGTTTTTTTGTCTCTTCAATTGCACCACCAATTACAACTCCTGCACCAGATAAAATAACTGGAAACTTTGCATTTGATAAAAGTTTTGCAGCTTTATCTATAGCCTCTGCTCCTCCACCTTGTCTCTCTAATCTTACTATTGGTGGTAATTCAATATCGATAACTTGAGTCCAATAATCTCTCGGAACATTAATTTGTGCCGGCGCTGAACCTCTTATTGCTTTTTCAATTACTCTATTTAAAACTTCAGCCATTCTTGATGGGTCTCTAACCTCTTCTTGGTAACAAACCATATCTTTAAATAAATTCATTTGTTCTACTTCTTGAAAACCTCCTTGACCCATAGTCTTATTTGCCGCCTGAGGTGTTACTAATAATAATGGTGTATGGTTCCAGTAAGCAGTTTTAATCGGGGTTACTAATCCAGTGATACCTGGCCCGTTTTGTGCAATGACCATAGACATTTTACCTGTAGATCTTGTATAACCATCAGCGATTAGTCCACCATTTGTTTCATGAGCTACGTCCCAAAAAGTAATACCTGCATCAGGAAAAATATCAGAGATAGGCATGAATGCTGAACCTATTATTCCAAAAGCATGTTCGATGCCGTGCATTTGTAAAACTTTTACAAAAGCTTCCTCTGTTGTCATTTTAGTCATTAATAGAACCTTTCTAATCTAGCAAATGTAATAATTTTTTTTATAAAACTATTTCTTAATTGTCGCGATTAATATATAAGATTTTTGAAAATTCAAACAAACAAATCGACACGATATAATGGCTACTGACATCATAATTCACGATAAAAAGGATAATGTAGGGGTTGTAGTAATCGAAAAAATAACACCAAAACAAGACTGTAAATGCTGGATTATGGAGGATGATAGCTCAACAGATATTCAATCAATGGATGAAATACCATTGGGTCATAAAATTGCTATGACGGACTTAAAAGAAGGAGACACAATTTTAAAATATGGTCACGACATAGGAAAAGTTGTTAAATCCATAAAAAAAGGTGAGCATGTACATGTTCATAACGTAAAAACAAAAAAGTGGTAAATTGATGGAAATTCCAAAAAGTTTTTTAGGTTACAAAAGAGAAAATGGAAGAGCGGGAACTAGAAATCACGTAATTATTTTACCAGTAGATGATATTTCAAATGCTTGCGCAGAAGCAGTTGCAAACAATATAAAAGGAACTATCGCATTACCTCATTCATATGGACGATTACAATTTGGAGCGGATTTAGAATTACACTTTAGAACAATGATAGGTACAGGAAGCAATCCAAATGTTGCTGCTGTGATTGTAATTGGTATTGAACCAAAATGGACTAAAAGAATTGTAGATGGAATAGCAAAAACTGGAAAACCTGTGGAAGGTTTTCATATTGAACGAACAGGTGATATTGGAACAGTTATGAAAGCTTCCAAAAAAGCACAAGAATTTGTCATGTGGGCTTCAGAAAAACAAAGAGAGGAATGTCCAATAAGTGATTTATGGATTTCAGTAAAATGTGGAGAATCAGATACTACTTCAGGTCTTGCGTCAAATCCCACAGTTGGAAACTTAATGGATAAACTTGAGCCACTTGGTGTTCATTTATGTTTTGGTGAAACTTCAGAACTAACTGGTGCTGAAAAAGTTTGTGCAACTAGAGGTGCAACAAAAGAGGCTTCAGATAAATTTATGAAAACTTGGAGCGCATATAATGATTTTATTCTAAAAGAAGCAACGGATGATTTATCGGAAAGTCAACCAACTGCTGGAAACATTGCTGGAGGCTTAACGACTATTGAAGAAAAAGCGTTCGGAAATTTTCAAAAAATTGGTGATTGTAAATTTATAGATGTTTTAGAGCCAGCAGAGGAACCAAAGAAAGGTAAAGGATTATACTTTATGGATACTTCTTCAGCTGCAGCAGAGTGTGTAACACTACAAGCAGCAGCAGGTTTTAATATTCATCTGTTTCCAACTGGGCAAGGTAATATTGTTGGAAATCCAATAGAACCAGTCGTTAAATTAACTGCTAATCCATTGACCGTTAAAAGTATGGGTGAACACATTGATTGTGATGTATCAAAAATTCTTTCAAGAGAAATGAATTTATCAGAGGCGGGAGATAAACTTATTGAGACAACTCTTAGAGTTGCTAATGGAAGATTAACTTGCGCAGAAGCTTTGGGTCATAAGGAATTTGTTATGACTAAACTTTATAGAAGCGCATAATCACTTTATAAAAGATGGTCTTAAAAGATTACTTGGTGTTAATACCAGGTATTATACTTGCATTTATTCTTTATTCTCTTTCTCAAGGTTTTAATAATATTATTGGTATTGAACTTTTAGGATATAGCAAAAGCCCAATCTCTACAGCGATGATAGCTATTCTACTAGGAATTTTTTTTGGAAATTTTTTTAAAATTCGAGAAAGTTTTCAAAAAGGATTAGATTTTAGTAGAGACTATATTTTAAAACTTGGAATTATCTGCTTAGGAATACAATTAAAACCTTTTGAATTTTTAGAATTTGGAAAAGTAGCAATTCCATTAATAGTAATTTGTATAGTTAGTGTTTTAATAGTAATAAAGCTCATAATTAAAAAGCTCCAAATACCAACAAGGATGGCCTACTTAATATCAATTGGTAGCACTGTTTGTGGCACTACAGCGATCATGGCAACCGCACCAGTAATCAAAGCTAATAAAAGTGAAATTTCTTATGCAATTGCTAACATTACTTTATTCGGAATACTATCATTATTGTTATACCCCTACTTTGCAAATTTTTATTTTGAAGGAAACTCATTATTTGCAGGTCTCTTTTTAGGAACTGCCATACATGAAACCTCACAGGTAGCTGCAGCAGGATTAATATACGAACAACAGTTTAATAGTCCTGAGACTTTAAATATTGCAACAGTTACAAAGCTTATTAGAAATACTTTTTTAATTGTTATGATTCCTCTTTTTGCTTTTCTTTACAATAGGGGTCAAACAAAAGAAAGGGGTTACTCTATTTTAAGTATATTTCCATATTTTGTTTTGGGTTTTGTTGGGATGATAATTTTAAGAAATGTAGGTGATGAAGTTTTTTCAACTAATAATAATTGGATTGATTTAATTAATTCAATTAAATCTTCTTCTAAAATTTTTTTGACTATGGCTATGGCAGCTATAGGCTTATCTACAAATTTAAAAGATATTAGAAATATGGGTTATAAACCTTTTATTGTTGGATTTACATCAATGTTGACTGTAGGAATTGTGAGTATTTTAACAATTGAGATCTATGTAAAATTTTTTATTTAGATTGTTTAACTGTCTTTTTAAAATATTTTTCTCTAAATTTTGAAATCGATCTTCTAATAAATGCAGCTCCTATTCCTAAAATTATAGCAAACAGAATTGAAAATAATCCATAGAAGAATGGCATATCTTCTGAAAACTCCTTAATAAACTTTGAGAAGAAATTTAAATCTGGTGAAGTTACAGATGTGACTCCGTTCTTAATCTCCTCAGCAAAAAAAGTATCGTAAGCTATTACAATCCCGACTATTAATAATAGAATTGCTAACAAAGCTTTTAATCCAGAGCTGTCAATCTGCTCCCCAAGCTTCTGGCCTACTTGAACTCCTACTATTGATCCCACAACTAACATTAAAACTAACATTAAATCAATTGACCCATAATTAATTGAATGAAGAAATGTAACAATCACACTTACAAAAATGGTCACAAACAATGAGGTTCCAGGCACTAATTTTGTCGGCATCTTAATAATGTAAATCATTGCGGGCACTAAAATGAATGCACCGCCGATACCCATGATAGCCGCAATAAAACCAACGATTAGTCCAATTACGATAGGTGTGAATATACTTTCATATAATTTGGATTTAGGAAATCTCATCCTAAAAGGAAGTCCATGGATCCAGTAATGTACATGTAATTTTTTCTTCTCTACTATATTTTTTTTGGCTTTATCAATTTCACCCAGACTTTCCACCAACATCAGTGTCCCAATTATTGCAAGAATGTACATATAGGCTAAAGAAATTACTGTATCTATTTTTCCAATATCTTTAAAATAAGTGAAAGTAAAAATACCTAATACAGTTCCTATTGTTCCACCAATTACGATCATTAATCCCATTTTATAATCTAAAGTATTTTTTAACCAATGAGTGGTAGATCCAGATACAGAGGTTGCTAGGATATTGTTGGCCTCATTTGCTACTGCATAAGCTGGGGGAACACCCATAAAGATTAAAAAAGGTGTCATTAAAAAACCACCTCCTACTCCAAACAAACCTGAAAGAACACCAACAATTGCACTTATTAAAAGTATTTCTACTGGATTAATAAAGACTTGAGCTATAGGTAAAAATACGTCCATCAAATATAAAAACTTAAAATATTACTTATTTAAAAGTAATAAAAGTTCCAACTAAGATAACACCCCAACATGTAGCTATAGCTGAAAAAATTCCAGTTTTAATAAAAGTTGATTTTTTATTAGCTATGATATTTAGAATTTTTAAATTTGAAAGATGCATCTAAGTCCCTGAATACACCCAGCAAAAAAATTGTCAAACTATAATTAGTAAATTGTTGCTCCAAAAATTTTAATCTCGTCATCCTCAACCCCAAGTACCAATCTTCCTAGAAACTCTCCAGGTATTTCCTTGTTGGTCTGTTTGATTAATACTGTTATGTGCTCACCTCGTCTTAAAGTTCCAAAGGGTTTGTAAGTTTCCTCTAAATTTGTGATAATTTTATTGTTTGCCCATTGTTTACCTAGCTCAACTTCATTTGCTCCAAATAGCATCTGTGTTGAAAAATCTTTAGTAAAACCTCCATAATCCTTCATATTTGAGGCTCGTACTAAATTTTCCCAAAAAGGTTTGCCGATCTTAAAAATCTCTTCATCTGACTTTGATAAAAGATCCATAAATGTTCTTAAAATAAATTATGAGGCCTTCTTTTTCTCTTTTTCATCAACAATGTGATAAACCGGAACTTTTTCTAGAGTAAATTTACCAGTTTTAGGATCTCTTCTTGAAACTGTCAAACAATGCCAATTTTCATCATCTAATTTCATATGATCTCCTCTATAATAATAACCTGGCCAACGAGTTTCTTCCCTAAACAAAGTATGCTCAGTAACACATTGTGATGTCAAAGCTCTGTGTTTCAACTCCCAAGCTCTCATTAACTGATGATAATCTTCGGCACCAACGTGCTCTAAATCCTCTTGTAACCAAGTTAAAAGTTCTAAAGCTTTTTTTAGTAAATTTCCGTTTGTCATATAATTTGAAGTGATACCCCCAACGTATTCATCCATAATCTTTTGAAGTCTTTGCAATCCCTGTATTGGAGAAATATAACTTGGTGAAACTGTTCCTCCAGTTATCTCGTTTTGAGCAACTGTGTATGTTTCTAATGGTTTGTAGACAGCTTTTTTAAAATTATCACATTGTTTATCTGTAACATTAATTCCTTCAGCTTTTTTATCTTCAATATATTTTACTGCTGCTTTTGCTGCTAATCTACCCTCTGTAAAAGATCCTGATGAAAATTTATGTGCACTACCACCCACTGTATCCCCTGCACCGAAAAGTCCATCGATTGTTAACATTCTGTTGTAACCCCAGAAGTATTCTGGTGGAGACAAATCTTCAGGTCCACTAACCCATGCTCCTGAACATGTCGCATGTGATCCCATAACGTAAGGTTCTGATGTTGTTAATTCAGGATTTGTATACTTTGGATCAATATTTTGTGATGCCCAAACAACAGCTTGTCCAACTGTCATCCCTAAAAAGTTTTCCCATCCAACTGTTTCTAAATGTGGATCTTGAAAAGCCTCTTTAGTTACCATGTGGATCGGTCCGCCTCCGGCAGCAACTTCTTGTATAAATGCGTGGTTTCTTAAACAAGTAGGAGTTGGATGATGATCAATATATTCGCCAACTAATTCTTTAGTTTGATCATACCATTTTTTTTCATAATTTTCACCATTAGCATTTTGTGTATATGTTTTTAAATGTAAAAAATATGCTCCAACAGGTCCATAACCATCTTTAAATCTACACAAAACAATTCTATTTTCCATTTGAGTCATCTTTGCGCCTGCAGCAATAGGTAGTGCATATGCAGATCCATTACTCCATGGTGCATACCAAGTTCTTCCCATACCTTCTCCAACCGCTCTTGGTTTAAAAATATGCGATGCACCACCTGCAGCAACAATAACTGCTTTAGCTCTAAATACATGAAAATCTCCTGTTCTCATATTAAATCCAACAGCTCCACCAATTCTATTTTCTTGAGCTTCATCCATTAATAAATGAGTAACCATTATTCTATTATAAATTTTATCTGCAGATTTTTTTGCTGCCTCAGCAACGATTGGTTTATAGCTTTCACCATGTATCATGATTTGCCATTTACCTTCCCTTAAGTATCTTCCGGTTTTTTCATTTTTCATCATTGGAAGACCCCACTCATCAAACATGTGAACAGTTGAGTCTACATGACGAGCCATATCATAACCTAAATCTTCTCTAACCATTCCCATTAAATCGTTTCTGGCATATCTAACATGGTCCTCAGGTTGATTTTCGTCCCATTGCATACCCATGTAACAATTGATTGCATATAAACCTTGTGCGACTGCACCACTTCGATCAATATTTGCTTTTTCAACACAAATAATTTTTAAATCTCTTCCCCAATGTCTGGCCTCGAATGTTGCTCCGGTGCCAGCCATTCCACCACCAACAACTAATACATCACATTCCTCATAATGTGTTTTGTGCTTAGCCATTAATAATAAACACCTTTTTTAAAAGATTCTTTTGGAACTGATGGTAATTCTTTATTAGTATTTAAACCCTCTGGTTCACTATATAATCTTTGTGAATTAATTTCTCCTTGGTTAGGAGTATCACCTTCAGCAAGTTTAGGAATAAATTTACCCCAAGGTTTTGTTGTTATTGGGGATACGAAATTTTTTTCTGTTCCATTTCTAAATTTGATTTTCCAAGAGATAGTTCCTTTTTCTTCCTCTCTTCTAACTCTCACACTGTGACCCATAGGAGCAAAATCAGCATACCCTCTTACGTCAATTGCATGATTAGGACATGCTTTAACGCATGAGTAACATTCCCAACAAAAATTTGGTTCAATGTTTTTTGCTCTTCGAATATTTTCGTCTATATGCATGATGTCCGAAGGACATATATCTACACAATGTCCACAACCATCACATCTTGTCATGTATACAAAAGTTGACATAATTTATTTTTCTCCTTTTTCTAATAACATATTAATAGTGTTTTGGCTCTTCTCTTTTTATACCTAAGCCAAATTGCTCAGGGGCATCTGCTGGTGGGGGAAGATTGTCTCTTGAACCATCAGCTTCAGCTAGATTTTTTTGTATTGCTGCTCCTGGTTTGTAGAACATATGGGCAAATTTAGACCAATAAACACCACCAAATAAAATTAAATTAGATGCAACAAATAAAGTTAAAAATAAATATGATAATCCCATTTGACCATTAAATTGAGTGTAAGACCATGCTAACCCAAAAGTTGAACATGCAAGTAAAGCTAAAACAAATAAATCAGCCTTAATGATTCTATACCAAGGATGAGCTTCTGCTGAAACATCAACTCTTAAAAAAAACCAAAACCAATACCCACCCAAGCAAGTTAATATTGCTCCTGCATGCCAAATTAATGACCAAGTTTGAGAACTTGGTTTATCAGCACCTGTGTAACAAAAAACTAAAACAGCTGAAGACACCCAAAATAAAATTGTTCCGTACATTCCTAGAACATGGGCCAGTCTTCTTTTACCAAAACCTAATTCAGACGTAGTACCAATATCAACAACTGTTGTTTTAGCAATCACGGAAACTTTTTCCCCAACACCTAGTTCTTTTGTCGCTGATAGTTTTGCTTTTTTTGCGTTATTAAAAAAATAAGTTAAATTTTTATGATGTATCATTTGAATAATAGTTCCAACCGCAATCAACAAAACCATTGAAATAATAAAAGATTGCATAGCAAATGGTGAAATGGTTTCTGATAAAATTGAAAATGGATTGTTGCTTAACATTTCCGCCTTTTGTTAAATTTTGAATTAATTTTACAGTTTTATATATAGTTGAATTTATAGTTCAACCTCAAACTAGGGTCAATTTGTCTTTTATAACAGGCTAATTATTTCTTTTATAATGTTGTTTGTTTGGAATAACCGATCGTACTCCACCCTGAGGATTATCTACATCTCCTTCTCTTCGGGGAATCAGATGAAAATGACAATGTAAAATAGATTGACCAGATACAATTCCTATATTTGTGCCTAGATTAAATCCTTTAACTAATGGATCTTTATTGATTATTTCTTTTTTTACAATTTTTAAAAGATCATTACATGCAACCAACTCATCATTAGATATTTCAAAATAATCTTTTATGTGTCTTTTAGGTATAATCAAACAATGATGTTCTGAAACTGGATATGTGTCATAACTTGCATATGCTAGCTCATTTTCATGAGCACATCCACTTTTTTTGACATTACAAAATAAACAAGGATTGTTTGGATCTCTCATGTTTTAAAATTTATAAGAATTGCATTTATTTATAACTGCATCATATCGTTTTGATAGAAACTTGAATTTTTCTAGGTTTTTTCTTTTCCATTTAAGTTCATTAATAGTCCTTACTGAAGTAACACCTTTCCCAGATCCAATTAATAATATTTCATCATAATTTTTTATCTCATTAAGCAAAATATCTTTTTTAATTATTTTTTTTATCTTTGTTTTAAAAAATTTATAAGTATTTCCCTCATAATAATCTTTTTTGGGTGTAAAGAATTTTTGATCTTTAACAAATAATAAATTTGAGGTTCCGGTCTCTAATAATTTCTTATTGGATACCAATGCAATATCTGATTGGGAGTTATCCATTTTAGATAAATAAGATAATATCTTTTTGTATTTTAAATTTTTAAATTCTGGTTTTTCTCTTTTTAATTTTACTAACTTCAAATTAAAATTCAATTTTGGTTTAACTCTTTTTCTCAAAGATATTGAAATAATTTTTTTATTTATCGCAATTCTCAATAGATGATTATATTTCCTCTTTTTGGATAAATTTTTATTAATTATTTTTAAAATATCTGACTTTAAAGATTTTTTTTTAATTTGATATTTTTTTAATGAAAAAATTAAATTTTTTAAATGATTATCAAAAAATAAAATTTTTGCTGGTTTACCAAAAATCCACATCGTTGTAAAAATTCCATGATCTCCCCAAAGATCATGGAACTCTATCTGTTTTAAGTCTTTAAGTTGATAAGATTTTTTTAATAAGTAAGTTACCATTTATAGTTAAAAAAGATTCTGGGTGAAATTGAAATCCATATATTTTTTCCTTTTTATTTTCAAATGCCATCGCGACTTTTGAATTTAAACATCTCATAGTTATCTCAAAATTTATAGATTTAAAAGGCTCTTTTAATTTTAAAGAATGATACCTGCCAACTTTAAATATTTTTCCTTTTTTGAATAAAGATTTATTAGTGATAACTTTTACATTTGATTGAAAACCATGATAAATTTTTTTTTGTTCTACAATTTTTGCACCTTCGCAAAAAAGAATATGTTGAAATCCTAAACAGATACCTATTATTCTTTTTTTACCTTTATATTTTTTGTATATTTTTGAAGTGATTGGATAATTTTTAGGATTTCCTGGTCCAGGTGAAAAAATTATTGTTGATGCTTGCTTAATTTTATTTTCACTAACTTTATCATAGTTATCACACTCGACTTTGTCAAACAAAGCAAATTGATGAACTACATTGTGAGTAAAGGAGTCGTTATGATCAATTACATAAATCATTTGAATAAATCTATTAACGCTTTAGCTTTAAGAAAATTCTCATTAAACTCATGATTGGCATTACTATCTACAACAACACCTGAGGCAACTGAAATTTCGGATATGTTTTTAAAATTTAAAATTGATCTTATAATAATATTAAATCTCATATCGCCATTGAATTTTATGTAACCAAAACTTCCTGTATAAATATTTCTATTTTCTTTTTCCTGATTATTTAAAAGATTAAGCGTATTAATCTTTGGACACCCAATAACTGAACCACCTGGCATCATTGCTTTAATTATTTCAAAATTATTTATATTTTTTTTTAATTTTCCCTTAATTAGGCTAACATAATGAAAAAGGTCTTTATATTCCTCAACGATTTTTTGTTTAGACAATTTTACTGAACCTATCTTACAAATTCTTGATAAATCATTTCTTTCCATATCAACAATCATATTGTGCTCTTTGGTTTCTTTTAAATTTTTTCTAAAATAATTTAATGCTTTTATTTTATTTAACTGCTTTGTTTTTTTTACAGTCCCTGCTATTGGTTTTGTAGATATGTCGCTTCCTTTTTTTATAATCAAAGTTTCTGGGGAACAGCTAATAATTGAGTAATTATTATCTTTAATCATAAAAGCCTCTGGAGCTAGATTGGTATCAGATAACCTTGAAAAAAAATCTAACGGATTGATTTTTGACTTTGTTTTATATTTAGTGCAAATTTTAATTTGATATGTCTCGCCACTTTTTATCTTTTTCTTAAATTTATTGAATATTTTTGTATAATTTTTTCTATTAATATTAATTTTAAAGTTTCCACATTCAAAATTTTTTAAATCATAATTTAACTTGTTACTGAGTTTGATCTTTTTTTCTGGTTTATAAAAAATTCCCTTTGGAAAGTTAAAATTTTTTTGTTTAGGAACTTTTACATCAATCAGATTATTTAATAACTCATATCCAAAAAAACCAATAAAAAGATCTGTGTTGGTTGATTGTTTTTTATTTTTTTTTGTTAAAAAACTTTTAATATTTTTATTATTCAAAATTATTTTTTTTGAAAAATCTGTGTAAAGATCAAACCCGTTTTGAGATTTATAGATAATGTAGGGTTTCCCTGATAAATGTATTTTTGTTAATTGATTTGTTCTATTCAATTTATTCTGTTTTTAATCTTAAAACTGGTTTTTCTTTTATTGGTAAATGAATTATTGCTGCAAAAACAGATAAAGCAATTGCTAAATACCACGCATAGTCATATGACCCATAAGTATCGTGAAATAAACCTCCAAGATATGCACCAAAGAACGAACCAATTTGATGACTTAAAAAAACTATTCCATATAACAAGCCTAAATATTTTGTTCCAAAAAGATGAGCAACTATTCCGCTGGTAGCCGGTACTGTCGATAACCAGAGGAACCCAAAACTTGCTCCAAATATAAATGCTGCAATATTACTAGCTGGAGTAAATATAAAGAATATTATTGAAACTCCTCGCAAAAAGTAGATTGCACTTAAGATTATTTTTTTACTCATTTTTGCAGAAAGATAGCCGCTCAATAAAGAGCCAAATATATTGAATAACCCAATTAGAGATAAAATAGCAGCAGCAGTCCAATCCTCAAGACCTCTATCTATTACATACTTAGGAACATGAGTTCCAACTAAAGTAATATGAAATCCACAAACAAAGAAACCAGATACTAGTAAAATATAACTTTTTGTTTTCAATGCTTCATTAAGTGCTTCAGAAAATGATTGGTCTGATGTTTTTTCTGCATTTTCAGTTGCAGATGGAGATCTTACGAAATAAGCGGCTACTAAACCAGCAATTAAAAGAATTCCAAAAACGAATAAAGTATAATTCCATCCAAATTCATTAAGAGAGTAACTTGTGAAAATTGGAGACAAAAAGTAACCAAACGATCCAACAGCAGTCACAAAACTCATTGCAATAGTTCTTGTAGATAAAGGAAAGTGTTTTCCAACAATAGACATTGGAATACTTATGGCAGTTCCTCCTAGTCCTATTCCAATTAACAACCCCATGTGTATTTGAAAAAAGATCCCCGTATTAGGTCCTGTATATAAAAAAAATATTCCAGCTGCATAAAAAATAAATGCTGAAATAATTGCTATATGACCACCATACTTATCTGCAATAGCACCAAAAATAGGTCCAGTTAATCCCCACATTAACATCTGCATTCCTATAGCAAAACCAAATGCTGTATTGCTTATTTTGAGACTTTCATTGAAATCCATGAAAAACAAACCAAAGGTTTGTCGTACACCTAGAGAAATTAAAACAACAAAACAAGCTGCAAATAATGTGATTAATGCTGTTCTGGATTGAAAAAATTTTTCTGCACTCATTTCAAATATCTTAATGCTTGTTTAATATCAGCAATTAAATCATTTGGATCCTCAAGTCCTATATGAAATCTGACTAGATGTTCATCCTTTGCTAAATTCATAAATTTTCTATTTCCTGTTTCCCTAAATTCTTGATGTAAAACCAAGCTCTCAAAACCTCCCCAACTGTAACCATATCCAAATAATTTAAGTGAATTTACAAATTTTCTGACAGAATTGATATTATTTGATTTTATTTTAAGCCCCATTAATCCTGAGGCACCAGAGTAATACTTTTTCCACATTCTAAAATTTAAGGAATTTTTTTTAAATGGATAGAGAAGTTTAATCTTTTTATTTTTTGACAAGAAAACTGCAATCTTTTTTGCATTTTCTCTATGTCTGTCTAATCTAACATCCAAAGTTCTTAAACCTCTAGTAATTAAATATGCATCATCAGGTCCCAATCTTAAACCTGTTATTTTCTCGGCTGCTTTCACTTTTTGGAAAACTTTTTTATTAACTGCTAAGCTTCCACCCATAACATCAGAATGACCAGAGTAATATTTAGTAGCAGATACAATAGACATATCAAAACCAAGTCTTATTGGTTTAAGATAGTAAGGTGTACCCCAGGTATTATCTATTGCTGTTAAAATTTTGTATTTTTTGGCAACTGAAACAATTTTTCCAAGATCTTGAAAATCAAAAGTATTGCTACCTGGATTTTCAACAAAAATTAATTTTGTTTTTTTTGTTATGCTTCTCTCTAAAGTTTTTAAATCATGCGGATTATAAAAAATTGTTTTAATATTAAATTCTTTTAAAAAATCTTGAGTTAAAACTCTCGTAGGACTGTAAACTGGGTCGGCAGCAATTATTTCATCACCAGGTCTAACAACACTAAATATAGCTAAAAATACCGATCCAAAACCTGTAGGAGTAGTAAATACATGATAACTATCTTCGAGCTTAGTTAAAATCTTTTGTAAAATATAGGTTGTTGAAGTTCCTTGTCTTCCATAATCGTAATGACCACCAACTGGATTTTTTTGAGCCTTTTTTTGTGTCTTTCTTATATGCCTCATTGATTTAAATATTATTGTTGAAGCTCTAACTACTGCTGGATTTACTGACTGATTATGAAAATCTTTTGCAGTATGTTTTAAAAATGTCTTGAATGATTTTACCATAAAAAAATTGATAACTTTTAAGGACAATGCTATATCCCTCACATAATTTCAATTAAATTATAACAGAAGGTAATAATGGGATATCCGAAAAAACATAGAGGCCGAAGAAAAATGGGCTCAAAAAAAAGAAGAGCTAGAAAAAAAAATAAAAAGAAATAGTCCTCAATGAATCCAATAGAGAAGGCACGATCCATTAGCATATGGATTTTTATAGTCCCTTTCGTTGCAGTAAATATCTGTCTTATACTAGTAACTCAGTTTCATAGTTTATTCCCAAATCAGACAGACATTTTACACAATACTATTCCTTATTTTGATGGTGGTGCCTCTATCAGTAGAACAGCTAGACCTTACCCTTCTTGGTTAGTATTTAAGCCCGCAATGTTTTTGACATCTTATTTATTAATCAGATATTGGTTATTTAATAAAGACATCATAAAATATTTTGAAGCTGAACACAAAAATTTAAAAAAAATAGTTTTTTTTGGTATTGCCTCAGCGGTTGCACTAACTGTGCATTCAATTTTTTTAGGTATCAAATTTGATAATGACCTATACAAACTTTTTAGAAGAGTAATAATGCTATCTTTTATTGTTTTTGAAATTGTTGCCCAGGCTTACTTAGTAGCAACTTTTTGGTCTTTTAAAGAGAAATTGAAAGATCATATAAACCCGATAGTGCTAAATCTTAAAATAATTTTAGTTTCAATATTAATTATAGTTGCAGTAATAAGTATACCTATTGTTAGTCTACCCGGTGATGATTTTTTTGGAATTCAATTAAAGTTTTTAAAACATGCATTGGAATGGGATTACTTTATAGGAGTAATAACTTTTTATTTATTAACATTTTTTATGTGGAAAAAATTAAATTAATTTTTGATCCACCCACCGCCTAAAACTTTATAACCAAATTTATCTTTATTATAAAAAACGCATGCTTGTCCTGGAGATATTCCATCTTCAAATTCCTCTAGGTTAACTAAGGCTGTCCTATTATTATTAAAACTCACTTTTCCCTTCAGAAGCTTGCCCGTTGATCTTACTTTAACAAAAATATCATTTTTAAATTCATCTTGATTAGCAAGTAAATTTAGATCATGAAGATTAATATTTTTTTTTCCAAGTTTTTCTTTTGGACCAACAATAATTTCATTTTTTTCTGCATTTATCTTTAATACATATAATGCATCTTTATCTGAAACTTTAATTCCCTTTCTTTGACCTATTGTAAAATTTATTATTCCATCATGAACTCCAATCACTTTTCCATCTAGATTTTTTATATTACCTTTTTTAAAAGAGTCTGGTCTAAATTTTTGAATTACCGAGGCATAGTCGCCATTAGGTACGAAACAAATATCTTGGCTATCTGGCTTATCTGCTACGTTAAGATTTAGTTTTTTTGCTATTGATCTTGTTTCATCTTTAAGCATGCCTCCTAATGGAAATCTTAAGTAATTTAATTGTTCTCTAGAAGTATTAAATAAAAAATAACTTTGATCTCTATTTTCATCGATAGCTCGATACATATTAGTTTGATTGTCAACAGTAACGCTTTTTACGTAATGACCAGTAATTAATGCATCTGCCTTAAGATCTTTCGCAACTTCAAATAAATCTTTAAATTTTACTGTTTGATTACATTGCACACAAGGAATAGGAGTTTCACCTTTTAAATAACTATCAACAAAGTTGTCAATTACTCCTTGTTTGAACTTGTTTTGATAATAGAGAATTTTGTGTTCAATACCTAATTTTTGGGCGACTCTTTTTGCATCCATTATATCTTGACCTGAGCAGCATTGTTTTGATGCAGCAACCTCTTTACCATCATCATAAAGTTTTAAAGTTATACCAATAACTTTGTAACCATCTTTTTTCATCATTCCAGCAACTGTAGATGAATCCACTCCACCTGACATTGCTACAACAACCGTTGTTTCTGATGGATTTTTTTTTAAACCAATAGAGTTTAAATTATCATTCATTTGATGGTATTTATACTTATTTCTAATATAAGTTAAATTAAATGATTTTTGATTTTGAACCAGGTGACAAAGTTTTCAATCCAGCAAATAAAGATTGGGGAATAGGACAAGTTCAATCAATAATCAAAGGTAAAATTACTGTTAATTTTCAAAATGTTGGCAAAAAAGTAATAAACTCTGAAAATATAGAATTAAAAAAAATAAATGAATCAAAGTGATATTAAAAAAATTGTTGAAAATCTAATTCAAACTTTTTTAGATGCAGGAAAAATTTCTATAAATCTTAGGAAAAAAGGTCTTACTAAAGAAATAAAATCCGATAATACACCTGTAAGTAATGGAGACTTAGAAGTTAACAAAATTTTGAGTAAAAAAATATTAAGCTTAACACCAAATATCCCGATAGTATCTGAGGAAACATCAGAAAATAAATCAAAAAATAACCTGGAAAATTTTTGGTTAATCGATCCAATCGATGGAACTTATGATTACATTAATGATCTAGATGAATTTACAATTAATGCAGGATTAATAATTCAAAAAAAACCTGTTGCTGGATTAATTTATGCCCCAGCAAAAAATAGAATGTTTTATTCTTATGGAGATGATTTTTCTTTTGAATTAATTAATGGAGAACCAATTAAATTAGATAACTCAAAAAATTTTGATAAAAACGAGATTAAATTTGTATCCTACTCTAACAAAATCAAACCAGAAATAAATGAGATATACAAAAAACTTAATGTTAAAAAATATGTAAGGATGAAAAGTTCTTTAAAATTTTGTGTTATTGCAGCTGGAGAGTATGATGGTTATGTTGCAGAACCAAGGGCATCAGAATGGGATATAGCTGCAGGCCATGCAATTTTAAAACACTCTGGCGGAAGTGTAACTGATTTCAATGGACAAGAAATTTTTTATGGAAAAAAAGATTTTAAAAATCCAAGTTTAATTTTAAAAAGTAAAAATATTCAATAATGGATGAACAACTAAGAATTATTTTGATTATAATTATTTCAGTTTCAATTTTTGGTTTACTCGTTTTTGTCTTTGTAAAAAATTATATAAAAAATAAAATTGATTTTTTAGTAAAAGAAAATAAAAAAAATAAGTTAAAGTAGTTTTATTATTTTTATAAAATCATCTTTTGCAATTTCCATTACTTTTTTTGAGGTTTCAAAATCAAAGCCATTTCTTGCTAATAGGGATATATCTTTTTTATAAAATAAAGATCTGTTATCTTCTATTCTTGCAGGACCTATTCTTTTTTTTTTACATAATTTAATTGCAGAAAAAAAATCTTGATCTGAATTATCATCGTGAATTTTGTTTACAGTTTCTTTAATATATTCACTATTAATACCTTTACCTATTAAGTAATTTCTGATTTTATTGATTGAATTACCTCTTTGAATCATACTTTTAGCTTTGCTCACTGAATAAAATTTATCGTTAATAAACTTATTTTTTTCTAAGTCTGAAAGAACAATATCAATCAAATTAGTAACATCTTGTTTTTTTACATTTGGCACTGAAGTTTTTAAGTATTTTTTTAGTAAGTAAGTTTTAAGCTGTTGTTTTGATGGAGCATATTTTTCCACATAAGAAAATGCAAAATTTCTCATCTCCTCGACAGTTACTTTAAGAGTTTTTTTTTTATTTCTTATAGGAATCATAGAAAGATTTAATATAATATATTTTAAAATGATCGAACAAATTTATACCTATTTTACAATAGATATGCTCTACTATTGGGTGAATTTAGGTGTTCTTCCATTTTGGTTGATTTTAATTTTTTTTCCAACGTCCAGCCTCTGTAGGTATTTCGTAACTTCAATATTTCCATTCATTATATTGAGTGGTGCATATATTTTTTTATTGTACAAATCTTATCTAAGTTCATACGATTTTGATGGTAACTTTAGCCTTTATATGGGGATTGATGACACAAAAGATTTATTTTCTAACAAAAATTTTCTTATGATGTTCTGGATACATTTTATATCCATCAATTTATTTACTGGGGGTTGGATTGTAAAAGACTCACAAAAATTTATGATAAGTAAATTTTTATTATCGATACCGCTTATCATTTTATATTTAATTGGACCTCTCGGATTGTTAGTTTATTGGTTAATTAGAATTTTTTACGCCAAAAATATAAGTTTATATGACTAAAAAAATCGATTTTTATTTTGATTTCATTAGTCCTTATTCATTTTTAGCTCATAAAAAAATTATCAGTTCTAATGATAGGAATAAATTTAATTATAAAGCAATTCTACTTGGTGGACTTCATAATTTAGGAGGGATTACTGCCCCTGCGTTTAATGAGAGAAAAATGAAAAATATGAAAAATGATTGCAATTTAATTGCTAAGAAAAATAAAATTGACTTTGTGTGGAATGATAAATTTCCAATTAATTCATTATATCTAATGAGAGGCTATCTTTTTGTTAATAACGATAAAAAAGACAAATATTTTGATCTATGTTTTGATGCTTATTGGAAAAATAATGAAGATATTTCAAAAGAAGAAAATATAAAAAATATACTGTCAAAATGTGAGATAAAGCCTGATGATTTCAAAAAAGGTATTGAAGATCAAAAAATTAAAAATGAATTAAAAAATTTGACAAATATTGCTTTTCAAAATGATGTCTTCGGTGCTCCAACTTTTGTTATAAATAATAATCTATTTTGGGGACAAGATAGACTTGAATTTGCTTTAGATGAATTAAATAATTAAGTGATTTTAAATTTACTTTGTTTTAACGCGCCAAAACCACCATCAATATGTGAAACATTTTTAAATCCCATATCTTTTAAAGATTTTGCTGCAAGAGCTGACCTCATTCCACCTGCGCAAAATAAAACCATTTCTTTATTTAAATCAAGTTTACCTTGCTTAAAATATGAGCTCTCTGGATCAAGCCAAAACTCTAACATTCCTCTTGGAATATGATTTGAATTTTCTATTCTTCCCTCTCTTTCTAACTCTCTTACATCTCTGATATCAATCAGGTTACATTCATTTTTATTAAATTTTTCAAAAGCTTCTTCGGTAGATATAGTTTTAATCTCTTTTAAAGCTTCTGTCACAAGAGTTTGGGATGATTTAATTGCCATTATATTGTAGATATTTATATCATAAATAAAAACATATGAAAAAGTTTTTCATTAAAATTTGTAAATTTTTTGGCTTTGAAATTATAGATCAAAACGAATTTACTTCTCCTACATTAAATAAAGAGTTGAATGAGGATCTTTCAATTATAAATAAAAAATCAATAATCCTTCCATTAGGAGAGGTAAAAATTACCAGAAAAGTTAAATCAATACTTATAGTTATTAGAGTTAATACAGAAATTGAAGTTTGGGATCAAAATAAAAGAAGATTATTCGAACAACCAAAAATCGAATATTCAATTCGATCAATAAAATCATTAATAAACTCTATTAATTATTGTCAAAGTAAATACTTGGATTTAAAAATTAAAACAATAATTCTAGATGACTCTTCAAAAATTGAAAATTTAGATAAAATCAAAGAAATAATAAAAGATGTAAATGGAGAAATTATTTCTCTGGACATAAAAAAATTTGAAGCCAAGATTAAAAAACAAAAAACACAACAAACCTTCTCTAATTTAGCAAGTTTATTTCAGTGTTTTGAGATTGGAAAAGAGATTGGTGAAGATCTAATTTTTTTTGTTGAAGATGATTATCTTCATTTTGAAACTATGTTGGAAGAGATGATTGCTACATATGAAAGAGTGTCGTCTCAAGTAGGTAAAGATATTTTTATGTGCCCTGCAGATTATCCATATCTGTACATGAATAATGAAAAAACTAATATCCTTATAGGAAATAAAAGGCACTGGAGAACAATTGCTAAGACTTTATGTACTTTTTTGACAAGCAAAAAATTATTAGACTTATATTGGGAAAATTTTACAAAAAATTGTGAAGATCGCCATGACCCTTTTGAAAAATATATTAATGAGATCTATAAAAATGAGTTTTGTATATCTCCTTTAAAAAGTTTATCCGTCCATTTAACTAATGTTAATTCAAGTTATGGTTTGTCACCTTTTATTGATTACAAAAATTTGTGGGATCAAAATAAATAAGCCCCTTGAGGGAGGGGCTTATTAGTTAACTAACTAAGAGAGAGTTTGAGGATCCTTCTATGAGTATTCGCTGAGAATATACAGAGAGCGAAGGATCCCCATGTTGTTAACAACTAGTCACGAATTGCGTATGCAATTACACCAGTTTCAGTGACATCAGTACCTTTGGTTTCAGCTTCTTTACTTAATCTTAAACCAATAGTTGCTTTGATGAGGCTAAATGCAATATATGCAACCACAAAAACAAATATGTTTACTGATAATACACCAATTAACTGAGTGCTAAAATTTGCACCAGAATTTGTTGCAGGTACAATTAATGTACCCCAAATTCCAGCAAATAGGTGAGCAGGAATAGCACCAACTACATCATCAATTTTTAAAGAGAATAATAGTTTAGTACCATACACTACGATTAGTCCACCTACAGCACCAATTAAAATTGCAGCAAATGGCGATGGTAATAATGGTTCTGCAGTTACAGCAACCAAGCCACCGATACATCCATTTAACATTTGAACTACGTCAGTTTTGCCAAAATGCAATCTTGTTATAGCTGCTGCACCCATAACACCACCTGCTCCAGCAAGGAATGTGTTAATAAATATTTTTGATACAGCGATTGCATCCGTAGCCGTTCCCAATGCTAATTGTGAACCACCATTAAATCCAAACCAACCTAGCCATAAAATAAATACTCCAATTGTAACTAATGGTATTGATGATGCTGCAAAAGGTTTGATCGGCGCTGGGGCTCCAGACTTAGTAAATCTTCCTAGTCTTGGACCAATTATCATTGCACCAGCCAAAGCAGCTGCACCACCAGTTGAGTGTACTAAAGTCGAACCAGCAAAATCAGAAAAACCTGCTTCTGCTAACCAGCCTCCACCCCACTGCCAACCCATTACGATTGGATATATAATTCCAGATAGAATTGCAGCGAATGTAAAGAATGGCCATAACTTAATTCTTTCAGCCATTGTTCCTGATACGATTGAAACGGTAGTTGCACAGAATACCATCTGGAAATACCAATCTGAACCATCTGAATAACCTGTATCTATTTTACTACCATCTGCCCATGGAATAAATTTACCAATGTACCCACCTGGATCAATACCATAAGCTAAGTTATAGCCTACAAGCCAGAACATTATACCTGCGATTGAGAATAAACCTATATTTTTTGCACAGATTACGGATACACTTTTTGATGTAACCATACCTGATTCTAACATTGCGAACCCTGCAGCCATAAACATTACTAGGAATCCACAAATTAAGAATAATAGGGTGTTAAATATAAACCCTACTTCGGCAGAAACAGTTGTATCTGCCATACCAGCACTACTCATGTTTAATAAAAAAATTAAACTAATAAGTGGCGCACTTATTATTTTTATTAATTTAGTCATACGACCTCCCTGTTAAAGGAAGCTCTTTTATTTTATTAAATGCTAATAACTAACGCTGATTACGAAAATTGGGTATGCAGTATTTGCATATAGAAACAGCCTTAACGAGAGTTTCGTTAAGGCTGTAAAAAGACCTTATTTATTGAATACTTCTTTTAAAGCTTTTGCTGGTAAAAACTTAACTTTTTGAGACGCAGCAATTTGGATCTGTTCTCCTGTTCTTGGGTTTCTTCCAACTCTAGCTTTTCTCTTAGCTACTTTATAAGTGCCAAAACCAGCGATTTTTACTGAATCGTCAGCTTTTAAAGCATCTAAAATTGTGTTGGTAATTGTATCAAAAGTTCTCTCAGCATCAGCTTTACTTAGGTTTAATGCCCCAGAAATTTTGACTACTAGTTGTTTTTTGTTCATTTTAGCTCCGGTTTTATTAGATTATTTTCATTGTTGTCAAAAGTATTGATAAATCAAGACTTTTTTTAGTATATTAAGAAAAGTTATACACAACATGTTGTGTGAATTAAAAAAATGTTGATTTTATTGAGTTTTTTAAACTTTTATAAAAATTATTAATTAAACAATCCAAGGTCTTTAAGGTCGTTAAAAGTTGTGAAAAACATCAAAGATATTAATAAAAATATCCCGATTCGAAAAAAACCTTCCTGCGTTTTTTGAGATAACGGACGACCTAAAACTTTTTCAAATGCATAAAACATTAAATGTCCGCCATCAAGCATTGGGATTGGAAACAAATTAACTAAACCAAGACTTATTGAAATATATGCCATCATGCTGATAAATGCCAAAACACCAAATTCTGCAACCTGGCCTGAAATTTTTGCTATTCTTATCGGTCCTCCAAGCTGAGAAGTATCAGCTTTACCAAAAATCATTGCACCAATATATTTTAAGGAGGAAATTCCTACAAAATAAACCTCATGCGCAGCATGGTATATAGCTTGTGCCGGTCCTAATTTAACGTGATTAATCTCATTATTATAAGCACCTAATTTTATACCAACTATTCTTTTGTTAAGTTTGTTTCCTAAATTATCTTCACCTGGAACAATATTAGGTTTTACTTTTAAAATTAACTCATCATATGAACGTTTCACTTTAAAATCTATAATTTCATCAGTGGACATAGTAATGAATTTAGAGACATCCATAATACTTTCAACTTTGTTGCCATCTATTTCTAAAATTACGTCATTTTGTTTTAATCCTCCAGCCATAGCAGGGCTATCTTTCTGAACTTCATTGATGACGGCTGGTGTAAAATCTTTACCAACAAAAGTATAAATTGAGAAGAAAATTACTAGAGCTAATAAAAAGTTTGCTAAAGGGCCACCAAAAACAATTAAACTTCTTTGATATAGAGGTTTAAGAGTAAATAATTTTTTTTGGTCCTCTTCACTATATTTTTCTAAAATTTCTTTATGATCCGCTTGAGAATATACATTTCTATCTCCAAAAAATTTTACGTATCCTCCTAGAGGTATCCAGCATATTTTCCACCTTGTACCAGATTTATCATTCCAACCAAAAATTTCCTTACCAAATCCTATAGAAAAATCAGTAACACCCACCCCAAATTTTTTAGCAAAGTAATAATGACCATATTCATGAATAAAGACGACAATTAAAATTAGAATAATAAAAGGTAAAATATAACTTAGCATTTTTAAATCAATTTATAATATCCATCCAATTCTTTAACTCAATCATTCTTTGAGACTTATTTGACACAGCAATTTCTTTTTTTATAAATAATATGTGATTTTTAATTTCTTCCTCATCTCTAAATACTTTTCTTGTTTGAATTAATCTTTCCTTCCTAAACTCAATTAAACTTATCATTTTCTCATAAGTAATTTCAGGATGATACTGTAACCCGTAAATTTTTGATTTTCCAACTGTGAAATACGAACTTTGTACTTTATTAATTTTATTTGATGCTAAACAAATTCCGTTTGTTGGTAATTTTACTACTTCATCGAAATTAAACGCTGGAGAATTAAAATTATTATTCTTATTCCTATAAATAGAATTATTTAATCCTTCATTATTAATTATAATCTCATTTGCTATTCCTATATGAGATTTTTCTGCTTTTTTTACCTCTCCTCCAGCAGCAGTTACTGCAACTTGCATTCCCCAACAAATCGCTAAAATATTTTTAACTTGTTTTTGGCATTCTCTCATAAATTCAATTTGTCTTTTTATCTCTGGTGTATTGTTATAGATGTTCAAACTACTTCCACCCCAAATTAATCCATCATATTTTGGAAGTTTATTTTTAACCTCATCTAAATTTTGATCCGAGGATGGATTAATAACATCAAAATTATAATTATTATTAAATCCTTTAAGACTATCTTTTAAACTCTCGGTATGTGTTTGAATACCTACTTTTAAAAAATTCTGATTTTCCTCTTTTAAGTTTCCTTCAACTATTAAAATATTAAGATTTTTCATTTAAAACAAATTACCGGACATGCTGTGTTGATACATTATTTTCATGTCTTCAATGCTCAATTTTTTTGGATTACCATTCGTTGATGGATCCTCTAAAGCCATTTTTGATAAACGATCAATTTGTAAATCTTGTTCACTTATGACACTTGATAATTTATGAGGTATTTCAAATTTTTCTCTTAAATCTAAAATCCATTTTAAAAAACCGTCAAAAGATTTATCTTTTAATTCAAGATATTCTGAGATCTTTGCAACTTTACTCTCAATCACATCTCTGTTGAAAGTTAAAACATACGGCATGAAAATTGCGTTTGAAAGACCATGATGAAGGTTATTTAGAGCATTTACTGGATGGCTCAAAGAATGAATTGCACCTAGACCTTTTTGGAATGCGGTTGAACCCATACTTGCAGCAGTAAGCATGTTCATTCTGGCCTCAAGGTTAGATCCATTTTTATATGCCTCTGGTAACCATTTAAAAATTAATTTCATACCTTCTAAAGCTATTCCATCAGCCATTGGATGATAACCTGGGGCACAAAATGCCTCTAGATTATGAGCTAATGCATCCATGCCTGTTGCGGCTGTCATTTTTTTTGGTAAATCTTTTGTTAAAACTGGATCTAAAATGACTATGGACGGTAAAAATTTTGGATGAAATATAATTTTTTTAACTCCTAGATCTTCATTTAAAATAACAGATGCTCTCCCCGTTTCAGAACCTGTTCCAGCTGTAGTGGGTACTGCTATAATAGGAGCAACCTTATTTGAGTCAGCTTTAGTCCAATTATCACCAACATCCTCAAAGTCCCACAATGATAAAGTTTGACCTATCATGAATGCAATTGCTTTCCCCACATCAAGACCACTTCCACCACCAAAAGCAATCACACCATCACAATTTTTTTCTTTATAATGTTTTACTCCATCACTTACATTTTTACCTGTTGGATTACCAATCACATCATAAAATATTTCAGGGGACAAATTATTACTTTTTAAATTTGACAAAGCATCTTTAACAATAGCTGAATGTCCGAGACCTTTATCAGTCACTAATAAAGGTTTTTTAATATTTAAGTTTTTACAAGCTAAACTTAAATCTTTAATTCTATTTTCACCTACCCAGATGGATGTAGGATAATTCCAATTAAACTTTTTCATAAATTTTTAGTTAATAATATCTGATATTTTTGAAATTTGACCAATCTTAAAAATAAGTGCATCCTCTTTATTAAATCCATAATTCTCAGCATTATCTTTAAATCTTATTGGTGGTTCCATAATTGGCTCCAAGGATAATACAAAAGTTCCCCAGTGCATACCTAGTACCTTTTTACTTTTCAAATCTCTTCCAATTTTGAGAGCCTCTTCTGGATTGGTATGATAAATAGATTTATCTTTGTAGGGCATAATTGGATAAAAATTATATGCGCCAATGTTGATTATGGTTAAATCAATTGGTCCATATTTATTTCCTAAATCTTTATAAATATTTCCATATCCTGTATCGCAGGCAAATAATATTTTTTTTCCATTATATTCAATTAAAAAACTTCCCCACAAAGTTTTGTTGGTATCTGTTAAACTTCTTTTTGACCAATGAACAGCTGGAAGAAAAGTAATTTTTAAATTTTTATTGATTTTTATTTCATCATACCAGTCCATTTCATTAATATCTCGATATCCATTCGTCCTAAAGTATTTACCAAGTTTAAGTGGTGTTAAAACTTTTGTATCTTTATATGGAAATCTCCTGATGGTCATCATATCTTGATGATCGTAATGATTGTGTGTAAGTAGAAATAAGTCTATTTTTGGTATTTCGCTTAATTTCAAAGCAGGATCAGTAAATCTTTTTGGACCAAATATTAATGGACCTGCATTTTTAGAAAAAACTGGATCTGTAATAATAGTAGTATCTCCTAATTTTATTATAAAAGTAGCATGACCAATCCAAGCAATATAATCACCATTTTTATATCTTTTTAAATCACTTAAAACTTGATCTTTTGCAAGAACATGATCTTCATTAATTGTCATATCTAGTTTCTTTTTTTCTTTATTAAAGATTTTAAAAGACCATTTCAAATTAGGATCTCTTTTGGGTGAGCCGTCTGGATTTCTAAATGATCCATCAGAAAGATGGTGATATGGTTTTTTTTCTATCATTTACAAATTTTATAATTTTTTTAAAATTAACTTTTCCAATTTTTTACTAATAATTATTATTCCTTTGTGATTTGGGTGTATACCGTCGCTTAAATTAAATTCTGACTTCGCAGCCACACCATCAAGCAAAAAAGGAATAAGTTCTAATTTATATTGTTTTGATAAATCTGAAAAAATCTTATCAAATTTTTTTTTATATTTAGATCCGTGTGAGTTAGGGGCAATCATTCCAGCTAAAATGATATCAATGTTTTTTTTTTGTGAAATTTGAATTATTTTTTCTAAATTATTTTTAGTTTCATTGGGTTCAATACCTCTTAACATGTCATTAGCACCTAAGCCTAAAATCATTAAATCTATTCCAGGCTCTGATAAAGTCCATTCTGCTCTATTTAGTCCTCCAGATGAAGTACTGCCTGACACACTTCCATTAATTACCTCTATATTGTGACCTTTAGATTTTAAGCTTTCTTGCAAAACGAATGATAAATGGTACTCATTTGGTAAGCCATAACCTGCCATTATACTGTCCCCAAACAATACAATTTTTTCAATTGCATACGAGTTTATGGTCAGTAGACAGAGAACAATTATTTTAATAATAAAACTTTTATACATGAGTATTCTTCTTAATTTAAAAAAAGTAAATCTTAAATATAAAACTGGCAAGGATAATATAAGTGTATTAAATGATATTAACTTAATTACCAAAAAAAATGAAACTGTTTCAATAGTAGGTGAAAGTGGCTCAGGAAAAACAAGCCTAATTATGCTGGTTGGAGGTTTAGAGCGTGCAACATCAGGTAAAATATTTTTTCAAGATCAGGAGATAACTAAATTGAATGATGACCAAGTATCAAAGATTAGAAAGAAAAGTATTGGTATAATTTTTCAGTCTTTTTATTTAATTCCTAATTATACAGCCGTTGAAAATGTTGCTTTAACTCTTGAACTTAATAAATTTAAAAATCCTGAAAGAAATGCAAAAGAATTATTGGACAGATTTGGTCTAAAACATCGACTAAATAATTTACCAAGTCAATTATCGGGAGGTGAACAACAGCGCGTAGCCATTGCAAGGGCAATTGCAATGAAACCTGAATTAATTTTAGCTGATGAGCCAACGGGAAATTTAGATTCAGAAAATTCTTTAATGATCTCTAAGATATTATTTAATTATGTCAGAGAAGAGGGTTCGTCATTAATAATAGTTACTCATGACACAAAACTTGCAAATAAAACAGACAGAAAAATTAAAATTAAAGATGGAAAAATTAATTAATTTATCTGAATTTAATATGATATTTAAATACGCTTTAAGAGACTTGAGAAGGAATTATAAAAAAATTTCAAGTATTATTGTAACACTATTTATTAGTCTTTTTGTATTAAGTGCAATTTTTACTATCGAGGACAGTTTAAAAAAAGAATTAAATAATAATGCTAGAGCATTGCTAGGAGGGGATTTTGAAATTGATTATAATCGTAATAAAGGAAATTTAAAATTAATAGATAAGGTCGAAGAATTCGCAACTGTCTCCCGGATGATTGAGTTTAGTACAATGCTCTCAACAACCAATCGTGAAGAAAATAAATCTTTATTTACTAGAATAAAAACAGTCGATAAAAAATATCCTCTTTACGGTGAGATTGATTATGAGCCTCCGGGAGCTTTTGAACGGATGCACAATGAACCAAAAACAATTTTGATAAATGAAAGTTTGTCAAAAACTCTTGGAATTAAGATTAATGAAATTGTAATAATTCAGGATCAAGAATTTAAAGTCATTGGTAAGATAAAGTCTGTTCCTGATGTTAGTGGGTTTGTGGCTTTTGGTGATTGGGCTTTAGCAAGCGAAAAAACTTTGAATATTTTGAAATTAAATGGAATTGGTAGTTTTTTAAATTATGAGTACAAAGTAAAATTTAACCAAAATAAAAATTCGGATATTTTTGAAAAAAAAATTGAAAAAATTTTTAAAGACGATCAAAAAGTTAAGCTTAGATATCCTGAAAACTCCGCCAGTGGATTGAAACGAATTATAAATAATTTTTCACAATTTTTGTCACTCGTATCAATTAGTGCAATGTTAATTGCTGGAATTGGAATTTCTAATACTTTTTTATCTTTCATTAACCAAAACAATATGTCTATAGCAGTAAGAAAGGCTGTTGGTTTTTATTCCGGAAATATTAAAAAACTCTATTATCTTCAGTTAGTCATATTATTGTTCATCATAAGCATTTGTGCATATGTCACTAGTTTCTTAACTGTTCCTATTACAAATAAATATTTATCTGATGGTATTGGATTAAATATTTATCCTTCAATTTCTTATATTAACTTTATCAAAATATTTTTGATAGGTTTATTAGTATTAATTATTTTTTCTATTCCAACTATCAGCTCCATTGACCAAGTTAAAGCTTCAAATTTATTTAGAAATGTATTTCAAAATTTACAATTTTATTATTCAAAAAAATTAGCTATTTTAAGCATTTTTTTTCTATCAATCCTAATCTTATTATTCACTTTTCAATCTGAAAATCCAAGCTATAGCTTGGGTTATTTTGGAGCGTTTTTTATTTGTTTAATTGTGTTTTTTTTACTTTCAAAATTTATAATTTTTTCACTTAAAAAATTGAAAGTAAACTTAGGTATCTCTTTAAAATTATCTATAAAAAATATAACTCAAACAAAAAGTATTACACCTATTACAATTATGTCTTTAGGTTTAGGTGTTACTTTACTATTAACTTTAGCTCTAGTTGGAACAAACTTTCAAAGAGAAATAGCAAAATCAATTCCTGATATTGCTCCAGATTATTTCTTTGTTGGAATTCAAAATGGAGATAGAGAGAAATTTGAGAAAAAAATTTTGTTAATGGATCCTGATGCAAATATTGAAATCGTACCAATGGTTTCTTCAGGCATTATCAAAATTAACGGTATAAATCCAAATACGTATATTAATAGTGATAATGATAGTTACTGGGTCATTGAAAGTGAAAGGAGATCATCGTGGTCAAAAAACGTACCTGAGGACAATCTAATTGTAAAAGGTCAGTGGTGGGATTTATCTAAACCTAATAAACTTCAAATATCATTAGATGCAAAAGTAGCAAAAGATTTCAATATTAATTTGGGCGATATATTCACTTTAAACATTTATGGCAGAGAAGTAGACGGTGAAGTAATTAATTTTAGAAAGGTTGATTACAGAGATCTTAACATAAATTTTGCAATGCTATTTAATCCCGAGTTTGCAATGAAAATTCCACATGAATACTTGGCAACTACAAAGTTTAAAAATTTAGACAAATTTAGTGAGATAGAAATGCTTAAAGTTTTTCCAAGTTTATCAATGATAAAAATTGCAGATTATTTGAATAAAGTATCATCTATTTTAAACAAAGTTTTTATAGCTGTTATATTAATTTCAGCAGTAACAATCGTTATTGGTTTAATAGTGATTTCAAGTGCAATAATTGTACAAGGAAAAATGAAAGAATATCAAAATTTAATTTTTAAAATTTTAGGATTTTCAAAAAAAGAGATTGTTTTTTCATCGTTAATTGAATTTTTAATCATTTTTAAATCAGTAATATTACTTGCAGTATTTTTTTCAGTTTTTGGCTCAAAATTTATTATTGAAAATATATTTAGGTTAACATGGCAATTTGATTTTAAAGTTTTAATATACCTTTGTATTACTATTGGATTAACTACTTTAATTTTAATTTTATTAACTAATTTAAAATATTTAAATCCTAAAGTTTACCCTCTTATAAGAAACCAATAATCAAATCACCTAAAATAAAGTTAAAAATATAAATTTTTTTATTTAACAGTAAATTAAATAACTTTTTATTTTTTTATGATTTCGTACTCAAAATTTTGAGAATTTTCATTCACTTGTAGAAGCTTTGCACCATTCTTACTATGAAATTTTGTCGCCATTTTTGTTAGAGGAGACAGTGTTACTAGTCTATTTAAGTGATTAGAACCTTTAATTTTTTTAAAAACTTCATTAACAATTAATTTACCACCACCTTTTTTTTTGGACCAAACTGTGTATGCAATTGCGATTTGACCTACATTTTGACCTCTGTGAGTGCTTTGTAGATGAGCATCTTGGCTAAATTTATCTAGTTCCTCTATATTTATTGGTACTTTATTTGTAAAAGCGAAGCACATTACAGCATGAATTTCTTTTTTGTATTTTACACCGTATATTTTTCTGCCGTGACTTCTTCTGAAAGTCACACTTAATTCTGGTCTAACTGGATCTTCAGAAACATTACATTCTTTAAGTTCAACTAATTCAGCACCTTTAACCCAGCCAAAAAAGTCATCGATGTTTTTACTAATTATTTGTTTATTTTTTCGAATTCTAGCTTTAATTCTAGGTTTAAATTTTTTGGTATTTTTAGAGGTTTTTTTTTCAAGATATTTAGCAGTTAATTGATCCTTTACATTTTTGATTATGTTGCCACTTTTTAGATTATTGCTGTCCAAATATTTGGATGCTAATTTTTCTTTTACATTTTTAAATATTTCTTTCATATTTAATCTTTCATTAGCAACTAATTAAAAATACAATAAAGTAAAAATTACCCCTAAAATTATTACTGTAATTGTAGCAACAATGTAATTTATCTTAATATTAAATTTTTTATAAATCGTATCATTTATCTTATCCCAGAATAGAACTAACAAAAATATAGCGATAGCAGGTATGATAAATTTAATCATCGACTATGTGTTTTTGTCTCCAACATATACTGAAACACCTCTAGAGTTAATATCAACATCAAATTTCTTGTGTAATGGAGGGAAAGCTCTTTGTGAACAGTCTAATCTATCACACGTTCTACATGACACACCTATTGGTATTTCTGTAGATTTATCATTAATATTTAAATTTTCTGAATAAATAAATTCTTTTGCATATTTTGCTTCACATCCCAACCCAATAGACAAAATACTTTTTGATTGTCCAAATCTTCCAATCCCTTTTTCAACTGTTCTAGCTATACATACATACTTTTCACCATTAGACATTTTGCTAACAGCAGCTTGAATAATACCGGGTCTTGTCAAAGCTGAATAGACGTTCCAACGTGGACAAGCACCCCCATATCTTGGAATTTCTATTCCTGATAAGGAAAATCTTTTTGATATATTCCCAGCCATATCCACTCTTAAAAAATGAAAAGGTATCCCTGGTAATTTTGGATCTTGTAAACACGTTACCCTATGAGCTACCTGTTCAAAAGACGTAGCAAAAGTATTTTGTAGTAACTCTAAATCATACTTAAGTTTTTTACATTCTGTATGAAAAAGTTTATAAGGCATTAAGATTGCAGCACCGCAGTAATTTAATAAAGCAATTTTTGTCAATTTTTTAGATTCATCAGATGGAAAAGTAAACTTTGACAAATATTCTTCAATTTCTTTATCAGCACCTTCTTGGGCTATTTGAGCAGCTGCATGTAGTTTTTTTGTTTCTAAAGAGCTGTAATCGCTTAATAGTAGTTCTTTTTTATTTTTTTTATAGAGCTTTGAGAAAGGTTTATTTTCTTCAGGAATAACATCTTTTACTGTTATGTCATACTCTGATTTTAAATAATCACAAAGAGCTATATATCTAGTCCTATTATTTTTTTGAACTTTCTCAAAAACATCATTTGCGAAATCCTCTAATTTTGGAAAATAGTTTTTATTGTCTTGTAAAAAGTCTGAAATAACTTCACCAGGAAAAGAATTCTTTCTATTATCAACAATTTTACCAGATATTGTCTCAATTTTATTAATCATTTCATGATCCTTTTTTTTTAAAATATCTCCTAGTCTAACGATGGCCCTACCAATTTTTGGATTAGTCCCAACTAAATCTTTTACTTCTGGACCTAGAATATCTAAATCTTCAAACAATTTATCATCGAGTATTTCTGATAAAGTATTTTCTAAATTGATATCTGATTTTGAGGTTAATTGAGAAAGTTCAATGTTCAATTTTTCACAAATTTTTAAAAGTAAATCTCCATCTATTTTTCTTTTTCCACCCTCAATAAGATTTAGATAACTAGGAGATATATTTAAATCCTCAGCCAATTTATTAGCTTGAAGCCCTAACTGTCTCCTAAAAGCCTTGATTTTTGGTCCTATTTTTAGATTTAATTGACTCATATTTTCTATTAGTAAATTTTGTAAATTTATTTTTACAAGATTTTTATTTAATTTACAACAGTTTTATACTTTTTAATAGATTTTGTAAATTTTGTAAATTATAAAATTTACATGGACGAAAAATTAAAAAACAACGAAAATGAGGCTCAAATCATAAGACATGAAGACCTTGCTAGACATAATAGCAGGGGTATCTACATGAGGGATGATCATTGTGATTGGGGTTCAAGTGGAATGAAAGATCTAGTTGAGACACTTAACGACTCAAACTAATTTTCAAACTCTTAACATTCATTTTCAATTACTTGAACATTACAGGGGCCAATAATGAGTGCAGAAAAGATTTCTTATGATTTAAAAAGATTTGCAGGGATTAAAAGAGATTATACTCCCGAAGAGGTTGAAAGACTTAGAGGCTCAATTAAAATTGAATATTCAATTTGTAAACAACAATCAACAAAGCTTTGGAAATTATTAAATACAGAAAATTATGTTAATACTTTAGGATCCTTGTCAGGTAATCATGCAGTTCAACATGCAAAAGCTGGTTTGAAGGCAATTTATTTAAGTGGTTGGCAAGTAGCAGCTGATGCTAATAGTGCTGGAGAAATGTATCCTGACCAATCTTTGTATCCTTATGATAGTGCTCCCAAATTAGTAGAATCTATGAATAACGCATTGATTAGAGCTGATCAGATTCAACATATGGAATTAAAAGATGGTGATATGAAAAAAGAGAAGAGAATTGATTACATGCTACCAATCATTGCTGATGGAGAGGCTGGTTTTGGCGGACCTTTAAATGTTTTTGAACTTGCAAAAAAATTTATTAAAGCAGGTGCTGCTGGTGTTCATTTTGAAGATCAATTAGCAAGTGAAAAAAAATGTGGTCATATGGGAGGAAAAGTTTTGGTTCCAACTGGTACCATGATAAAAAATTTAAAAGCCGCTAGATTGGCAGCTGATATCGCGGATGTACCTTTAATTATTTTAGCAAGAACAGATGCAAACGCTGCAAAATTAATTACAAATGATTACGATGAAAATGATAAACCTTTCCTGACAGGTGAGAGGTCTCCAGAAGGTTTTTATTATGTAAAAGCTGGCATTGAACAAGCAATATCAAGAGGTCTTGCTTATGCACCCTACTCAGATTTAATTTGGTGTGAAACTGCTACACCGAATCTTGAGGAAGCAAAAAAATTCGCAGATGCAATTCATGAAAAATTTCCAGGAAAACTTTTAGCATACAATTGTTCTCCATCATTTAATTGGAAAAAACATTTATCAGATGAGGAAATAGCTTCGTTTCAACAAAAAATTAGTCAAATGGGTTATAAATTTCAATTCATTACTTTAGCAGGATTTCATACACAAAATATTGCAATTTTTGAGTTAGCTGAAAAATATAAAAAAGAAGGTATGACAGCATACTCAAGAATTCAACAACAAGAATTTGCTCGTGAAAAAGATGGATATACTAGTGTTAAACATCAACGTGAAGTTGGTACATCTTATTTTGACGCTGTTTCCAATACAATAAGTAGTGGAAAAAGTTCTACCACGGCAATGGCAGGTTCAACAGAGTCTGAACAATTCTAATAAAACTATCCTTCTTAATTAGAGTTATTAACTGGCCCAGAAATGGGTCAGTTAAGATTTGATTTTATAACCTTTTTTAAGAAGAACTGTTACTACTGTTATACAAATGGATAAAAATAAAAACATAGTTCCAATACTTATCCATATATTGAAATCAGAAACTCCATAAAAAGAAAATCTTAAACCATTTATTAAATAAACAACTGGATTAAAATAAGTCACAGTTTGCCAAAATGATGGCAGCATATCTAATGAATATAAACTCCCACCTAAAAATACCATCGGTGTCACAAACAAAGTTGGAATTATAGACATTTGCTCAAAATCTGAACTAATTAAACCTATTAAAAAACCAAATAAAGCAAAAGTAAATGCCACTAAAATTAATAAAAATATCATAAGCAAAGGATATTTGACTTGAACATCAACGAAAAATAATGAGGTCATAAATATAATTATACTTACTATTAATGTTTTTGTTGCACCAGCTCCTACAAAAGCAAGTACGACCTCTAATGTTGAAATCGGAGCAGCTAAAATTTCATAAATTGTTCCATTAAATTTTGGAAAGAAAATTCCGAAAGAGGTATTACTAATTGACTGGGTTAATAATGTTAACATCAACAGACCAGGCACGATGTAAGATCCGTAGCTTATTCCATCAATTTTTTCCACATACCCTCCAATTACTGAGCCAAAAACTATAAAATATAGCGAAGTCGTTAATACTGGAGATAATACAGATTGAGTTAAAGTTCTTCTAAAACGATCCATTTCATGAAGATAAATTGCTCTCAACGCATAAAGATTAATTTTCATTTTTTTCCCTTACTAAATTTACAAAAATTTTTTCTAAAGTACTTTGTTCAGTTTTTAAATCTTTTAATTTTAGGCCTGCATCTTTTAAATCTTGTAGTAAATTTGTAATTCCTGTCTGTTTCGCCTGAACATTATAAGTATAATTTAAACTCATCAAGTCTGGTGTAAAAGATAAGTTATATTTTTGGAGTGTTGTTGGTATTTGATTTATTTTTTCTTGTAAATCTATTGTAAGTTTTTTATGACCCATTTTTTTTAATAGTTCTTTAGTCTCATCAACAACCACAATCTCTCCCTGATTTATAACTCCAACTCGATCAGCTATAGCTTCTGCTTCTTCTATATAATGGGTAGTTAAAATAATTGTAACACCAGTTTTTCTCAAATTTTCAACAACCTGCCACATTTCTTTTCTTAGCTCTACATCAACACCAGCCGTAGGTTCGTCTAAAAATAAAATTGTTGGTTCATGAGATAAGGCTTTTGCTATTAAAACTCTTCTTTTCATTCCACCAGACAATTGCCGAAGTTTGAGATCTTTTTTATCCCATAAACTTAATTGTTTTAAAACTTTCTCGATATGATTTGGATCTGCTTTTTTCCCATAAAGACCTCTCGAGTAAGAAACATTATTAAAAACTGTCTCAAATTGCTCTAAAGTTAATTCCTGTGGGACTAAACCTATTCTTGAACGAGTTTCTCTGTAATCTTTTATGATATCATAGTCATCTACACTAACATTCCCTGAGGTCGGATTAACTATTCCACAAATAATACTTATCAAAGTAGTTTTACCCGCTCCATTAGGACCAAGCATTGCAAAAATTTCACCTTTTCTAATTTTTAAATTTATATTCTTTAAGGCATTAAAGCCATTGTCATAAACTTTTGATAAATTGTTTATTAAAATCTGATTATCTGACATGAGGCATTTATATAGTTATTAATTGATTTAATACAATCAACTTATACGAAGCTTTTTAGCTTTAATAATCAACAAAGGTAGAAAGGTCGCTACAATAAAAGATAAAAAAAGCAAAGATTGTGTAACAAAAGATGGAAATAAATCTATTGGTATGAAAACTCCAACTAACAAACTTTTAGAAAAATCAGGAGAAGGAAATAATACAAAACCACCAATCAATCCAATCAAAATAGAAATATAAGCTAAATTTTCATTGATTGATTTATCATAAAAACTTAGAAAAACAGTTAAAACAAAAGCACAACAAAATAAGTCTGCTAATAAAAAAAGATACAAAATATCAAATCCTTTTGATGCGATAATAAAAGAGATAAACGATAAAAATAAAATTATATATTTAGAAAAGTTTAAATAATTAGTTTTTTTACTCAAATTAAATACTGCTTTTCCATCTAAAATTAACAAACTTGAGATTGCATTAATTAATGTGTCCACAGTTGAAATTGTTAATGCCATACCCAGTATAATTATAAATAACGATAAAAAAATTGTTTGCTCTTTAAGTAATAATGAAAAAAATCCAAGATCTGGTCTAGTACTAGGGTCAATTGAGAAAGCTACCATTCCTGAAAAACCCATAAAGAAAACAATAGGAATTATAATTAAAAAAGAAATAATTAAGCTTTTTTTTAAAGTTTGGTAATTTTTAGCTGCATACACACGTTGCCAATTTCCTTGATGGAATAAATTAGTTGCGGCTACTGCAATAAAAAAAGTTAAGCCTGCAGTATAATTTGGAATGTAATGACTACTCAGAAGTTGAGGATTTTTTTTTAACACAAAATCAAAAGAAAATTTAGAACCTGTAAACGAAGTAATATAAATAAACGAGATAAATAACAAAACTCCTATAACAATCATTTGAATATTATCAGTAAAAATTGAAGCCTTTAATCCACCATATAAAGTATAAATTAGAGTAGACGAAAGAACTACTAAAGCTGTAATCCAAAATTCAGTGCCAGATATATAATTGATCAAAACTGAAATAGCGGTTACCTCAGCGCACAAAAAAATGAACATATAAAATATGGTCATCAACAAAATTAGCTTAAATAAACTTTTACCAAATTTTCTTCTCATAAATTCTATTAAAGAAGATCCTTTGGGGAATTCATTTCTAATTTTTTTTCCTAAGTAAATTAAAAAAAATAGTGGAAAAGCTGTACCTAAAGAATAGCCAATAACTGCACCTATCCCTCCCCAAGTCGCAGCAGATGCAGGTCCAAATAAAATCCAAGCTCCTAATGCTGATGCTGTTAAACTGGTGGTTAATGAAAAGACTCCAATATTCCTATTAGCAGTTAAATAATTATTTAATCCTTTGAATCTTTTAGTGTGATTAATTCCCAAAAAAGCAAATAACAAACTGATTGCAATTATTAAGATTAATGAAGTGGATTGTTCTAAAAAAAAAGAATTATTCATTTATTTCCCTTTCTGAATTACCGGACAGGTTCTTAGGGTTTAATCTCAGTCTAAAAAGACACCCCTTTAAATATAATACTTTAATATTATTAAAAAAAAAGAAGAATAATGTTTAGAAATTTAATTTCTATTTTCTAAAACAATTATTCACTAAAATTGCCATTAAAATCCACATCACAAATACCTCGCCATTTGTAAATGAATAATCAGCTCCAGCAAATCCCGCTATAAAATTTATTGCATAAATTATTATAGTTGAAATAACTAAACTGGTTACAAGATTTATAAGTCCGCTTAAGTAGTTCATGATTAATCTTAACTACAATTTAATTGAATGCAAATCAAATTTCTATTTATAGGGGAAGATTTTTTTTGATGCTGGAAGACTACAAAAGACCCAGGTTGTATTCAAGAAATTAATTTTGATTTTTGTTAAATATATTCCTTGAATACAACCTATCTAAAATTTATCTTTTTTATACAAGGAGGTAGTTTTAATGAATCAAATGCCACCTGACACTTAGCTGGGTAGCTTTATATTTCATAAAAACATAAACGAAAAAAATAAAAGTCCATTAGGACTTAATGCCAAAAAGGCGACTAAGGGGAGCTCTTTTGGTTGGAGAACGAAAGAGCGAACCCCTTCGTTTAATCTTAAAATTTAATGTGGTGCTCTAAATCTACTATGACAAGCTTTACAGTTACTCCACATCATTTGAGTTAAAGTAGCTCTTATATCTTCAGAATCCTCAATTAGTGAAGTTAATTTAATCATATCATCTGATGCTTTTTTCATTAAATCATTAAACTCTTTTTTATTTTCCCAAATTAAAGGTAGAGCCTCAGTTTTAAAACCCTCTTTTGAATTTTCCGGAAAATATTCTAATAAAGTTTTGTAATTTTCACTCATTTTGATCATCAAAGATTTTGCCTTATCAAATTCTCCTTTACTAGCCAAAGCTTGTACTCTTTTTGCAGTACTATAATTTTTGCTAAACAAGGCTTTTCTTCCTTTTATTATTTCCTCAACGGACATTTCAGAATTAGCTGGAAGCGACAATAATACGAAAATTAAAATGCAGAAAAAATATTTAAATACATTTATGATATGATTAATTAACATATGCGATTAAAAAACACTCTAACAGAATACGGAGCTATTTCAAAAATATTTCATTGGTTAAGTGCCGCAGTATTAATAATTCAAATTCCTCTAGGTATGTATCTAGTAGACATGGATTTCAGTGAAAAAAGATTAACCATAGAAAATATTCATGTTGCAGTCGGTATAAGTATATTTTATTTAACTATACTAAGACTTATATATAAAACTTTTAATCCTACCCCAAACTTAAATAATAACATTTTTCCTGGGCAAAAAATAATTGCAAGATTAAATCATGTGTTTTTATATATTTCAATTTTAATAATAACAATCTCGGGTGCTCTAAAAAAATTATATAACGGTGAAGAGCTTAATATGTTTTTTTTCAATCTTGAAATTCAAGATAATTTTGAATTAGCAGAAATATTTTATGAAATTCATATCCTGGGCAATTATACACTTATCGCATTAATATCTTTACATATTTTTGCTGTTTTAATTCATAAAATATTGTTTAAGGAAAATTTGCTTAAAAGAATTTTATAAAATAATACAAGTTAACTTATCTTTAAATTTCAGTTGATTTTTATAACTTGATTTAATTTCTTCAATCCCTTGGATAAGTTGTTTTTTTGATAATGGTATTAGCGTAGAAATATATCTATTATTAATCATACCGAGATATTTCTTTTTGCTTATTCTCACATTAAAAATAAATTTTTTTTGAATTCTTTGAGGATATAAATTTGTAATAATCTTAAATATCTTTTTATCTCTTATAAGAGATTTATTAAGTTTTAGTTTCATTAATTTAAAAGTTGGAATTTCATTATTTTCTGTATCTAAAGTAAAAATTATAATTTTACCTTTTGTATTTAATATTTTTCTTAATGATTTTAATAATTTTTTTACTTCACTTAATTTTATTAAATGAATAGTTTGTTTAATCAAAATTAAATCGAACTTTTGATTTTTTGTCAAAGAAAGATTTAAAATATTTGCTTTTTTAAAATTAATTCTTTTATCTCTATCTTTATGATTAACAATATCTATACCTAAAGGTTTATATTTAAGTTTTAATCTTGATTTTAAAGAACCTAAAATCTTCCCTCTTCCACAACCAATATCTAAAATTTTAAAATTTGAATTAATTTTGGTATTTTTGACTAAAAAATTATTAAATGAATTAATATAATTTTGTGAAGATAACCAAGTTTTATTGTCCCAATTTTTAATGACAACTGATGCCATATTTTTTTAATCTCCAATAATTATATGGCCATGGTGTTAAAAAACCCACAATAAGCATTAAAGGTACAACCCACCAGGTTAATATTGCTCCACCAGTTAAAAAATAATCAGTTAAATTCATTGTGGTTTCCATGCTTATCATTGAAATAAAACTCATGCCTAGTGCTGTTTTTAAAGCTTTGTTAAATTCCAAATTTTGACGGATTAAAATAATTGTTTCTAAAATTATACTTGTAATCAACCCATTGATAATTGCTAATATCATGATGGCTAAGACCGGGAACGGTATTTTAGTTAATTGAAAAAATAAAATTGTTCCGAAATCTCCAATCGAACACCCAAGTAAACACCACGCAGTATTTTTAGCACTTTGTTTCCATGTGTGTGAACAAGACCAATCAAATGTAGTGGTTTCCATTCTTATATGATAATGTTTAGTTATGATTTTTAAACAACTATTTGATCAAAAATCTAGCACATACACATACTTAATTGCCTCATCTAAAGGAAGAGAAGCTTTGATAATTGATCCAGTTTTAGAAAACGTAAGTGATTACATAATTTCATTAAAAGAATTAGATTTAAGATTAGTAAAAGTAATTGACACACATATACACGCTGATCATGTAACGGGTGCTTCAAAATTAAAAGACATTACGAAATGCTCCACAATAATGGGTGATCATACACCAGCAGATGCTGTTGAAATTAAAGTAAAAGATGATGAATATATAAATTTAGAAAATTTAAAAATTAAAGCTATGTATACTCCAGGTCATACTTCAGATAGTTATAGTTTTTTGATGGATAATTATCTTTTTTCTGGTGACACATTGCTGATAAATGGAACAGGTCGAACTGATTTTCAAAATGGAGATTCGAAAGATGCATATAACTCAATTTTTAATAAACTATTAAAACTTCCTGATGAAACTTTTTTATATCCTGCTCACGATTATAAAGGAGAGAAAGTGAGTACTATTGGTAAAGAAAAAAAACAAAATCCAAGATTACAGGTTAGTAGTGTAGATGAGTATGTTGAGTTGATGAACAATCTAAAACTAAAAAAACCCACTGAAATTGATTTTAATGTTGCAAAAAATATTAATTTAGGTGCTTAATTTAAATTGAGGCTTTTAATGCTTCGTAAATTAAATCTTCGGTTGTTTCACCAATACTTCTATAAACTTCTTGATTACCTTTAAAAATTATCAATGTTGTTTGATATTGTACATCAAAAAAATCAGAGATTTCCTTTTTAGTCACATCGAATGAATAATATTCAATATTATCAAATTTAATGTCTAATAATTCACCTTTATTTTTTGCATTCTGAAGAATTTTCATTTGACCAGCACATGATGGGCAATATTTTATCCAAGAACTGATTACTACAATTTTTCCATCTGATTGAGCTTTATCAAACAACTCTTTCTTAAAAGTTGTTTCTTTTTCCATTGCATTTGCACTTAATGAAAATAAAAAGAAAATTGATATTAATATTTTTTTCATAATTTCTTATACCATAAAAATTAAGAACCAATAAGAAGCTAGCCCTGAGATAATTGTCGCAATAATATTTTGACTTATTATTCCAATTAACATTGCAATTATTGCTGCCATTATTTTTGGATTGTTTTCTAATTGGAAATCTCCAGAGTTATCCAAAAAAATAGCAGGAAATATAATTGCAGGAAAAATTGCTGAAGGCACAAAAGATAGAATTTCTCTTATTCTATCATTGAACATTTCTTTCTTTAATAATGCTATCATTGAAAACCTTGTCAAAAAAGTTATCAAACCACAGTATATAATTAATAGCCAGTTACTCATTTTTTTTATTCAACTTAGTTAAACTTGCAGCTGTCAGTAAAGCAGTTACTCCAGCAACAATTACATATGCTTTATAAGGAACATAATTAAATCCAAACGTTGCCACTAACCCAGAAATAATTATCACAATCACATTTATTAATTTTCTAAAATCGTTAACCAATAATGCCAAAAAAGTTAAAGGTACTGCAAAACTTAAGCCTAGTTTTTCAGGAATAAAAGATCCCAAAACAATTCCTAAAAAAGTGGTTGTCTGCCAAATAACCCAACAAGTAATACCACCACCAAATAAATGAAAATATTTATCTTTATCTTTATTTTTTTTAAAATACTCATTTGATCTTGCAAAAGCTTGATCAACTAAAAAATATGAGATTACAATTTTCCAAACAAGTTTTAAATCTGATAAATGCTCAGAAACAACAGCTCCATACAAAAGATGTCTTGAGTTCACTGCTCCAACTGAACTTATTATAACTAAAGATGAGGCACCTCCTGAAAATAATTGGAGTAAAACAATTTGTGAAGCACCACCAAAGACTATTAATGACATTCCCATTGTTTCTATTGGGCTAAATCCAATATCGATTGAAAGAACTCCAAAAATTAAACCAAATGGAACAACTGGAATCATCAGTGGGCTGACATCAAAAATACCCTTTAAAAAAACTCTAAATTTATTATTCATTTTAGAGAGTTTTTATTAGAAGCAAACAATATGATCAATATGAATTGGTCTTTTTATGCCAAATTTTTCATTCTCCTCGTGTTGGTGAATATGATGGGAGTGAACAAAAACTGGAATTAATAAATCACTTGGTGTTTTAAGAGTGTAGATAAAATTTGTGCCCCTAAACTTTCTATCTACAACTTCAAACTTTAAATTACTTTGGTCATCATGATGCAAGTCCTCTGGTTGAACCAAAAGTTTTACTTTTGATCCTATTGGAAAAGGTTTATTAAAATTACCCGTAATTGTTCCAAGGTCTTTATTTTCTAAACTTTTAGGACTTGTGACCTCTGCAGGAATTAGGATGCCTCTATTTAAAAAATTAACTACCTCTATTGAGTTTGGTAAATGATAAACAATATATGGATCATCAAATTGTTTGAGTTCCTGATTTAAAATAATTCCACATTTTGATCCTAAATAAAAAGCTTCATAAGAGTCATGAGTTACAATTATTGTTGAAATTTTTAATTTATTAAGAATTTTTTTTAGTCTAACTTGAATTTCTTCTTTAAAACTTTGATCTACATTTGATAAAGGCTCATCTAACAATAATAAATCTGGTTGAGTCATTAAAGATCTTGCTAACGAAGCTCGTTGTGCCTCACCAGCACTTATCTCATGTGGGTATTTGTTTAGAATATGAGATATATCTAACAAATCTATAATTTCTTTTACATCAATTTTTTTTTCATTTTTTTCTTTATTTTTCTCTGATCCTAATAAAATATTTTTTTGAACATCATAATGTGGAAATAAACTATTATCTTGAAAAGCGAGAGATACATTTCTATTTTCAGGTTCAATATTAATTTTTTCTGATGAAAGAACTTTTCCATTTAATTCTATTGAACCTTTTTTTATTCTTTCTAAGCCAGCGATCGTTCTAAGTATGGTAGTTTTTCCAATACCAGATGGGCCTAAAAGGCAAATTACATCACCCTCATTCTCAATTGAAAAAGAAACATTTTTAACTTTAGTTTTTCCATCAATATTAAAATCGACATTCTTTATTTCAAAAAAATTTTTACTCATTATTATCTCTTAATATATATTTAGATGTAACTATAATAAAAGAAGTTGCAATTAAAATTAGAAATAATGATGGGACGGCAGCAGCCTCTAATAAATCTTCGGATGCAGATATATAAGCTGTAGTTGCAAAAGTCTCAAAATTAAAAGGTCTCAAGATTAAAGTAATAGGTAATTCCCTTATAATCTCTAAAGAAATTAATATACAAACAAATAATAAAGAGTTTCTCAAGAAGGGTATATGAATATTCATAAATGTTTTTCGTTTTGAATAACCTAGTAAATAAGAACTTTCGTCGACTGAGATATTAATTTTTTCATATCCAGATTTAATTCCATTAAAGGCCAAAGAATAAAATCTCACAAAATACACGAGAACTAATCCTAAAATAGAGCCAATAAATATTTTCTTGATAGAAAATAATCCTAGATTTTTAACAACACTCTCGTCGAACCAAGCTATGAAAGTTATAAATGCGACTGCTAAAATTACACCAGGTATTGCATATCCCGAAATTGATAAAGTTGATAAAATATTTAAAGTTTTATTTTTTGTAACTCTATTTCCATAGTTTGAGATTAAAGAAAACATTATCAATACAAAACTTGATAAAATAACTAAATAAAGTGTATTACTCAAAAGATTAATAATTTGTAAATCAAATAAATTTTCTGGAAATTTAATTGTCCAATACAACATTTGACTTAAAGGAAATAAAAAACTTAAAAAGAAAACAAGAAAACAAAAAAGGAAAGCAGCTGTTGATTTGGTTCCCTTAAGTTGTAACTTCTGTTTTTGTTTAAAGCCTCCTTTTGAATTAAAGTGATATTTTGCCTTATTTCTTGATAAATTTTCTAATATAAACAAGGCAAATATGAACAATAATAAGAAGAATGATAACTGATTTGCAAAAGCAAGATCATCAAACGTTATCCATGAATTATATATTCCTGTAGTTAGTGTATTTATTGAAAAAAAATCTACTGCCCCAAATTCTGCTAGTGTTTCCATTGAAACTAAAGATAAGCCAGCAACTATTGCTGGTCGTGCTGCAGGAAGAATAATTGAATATAATGTTTTAAAATTTGTAAATCCCAAGTTTTTACCTAGGTCAATGAAGTTTTGTGATTGATATAAAAACGAAGCTCTAGCTAAAATATATACGTATGCAAATAATGAAAAAGAAAGAGATAGTATGACTCCGATCATTCCATCAAATTTTGGAATATATAAATTATAATTTTTATCTCCAAATAAGTTTTTTAAAATAGAATATGCTGTACCGTAATTTTCAAAAAAGGCTGTTAATGAATAAGCATAAATATATGGAGGAACTGCAAATGATAGTATCAATGCCCATTTAAAAAAATTACTTAATGGAAATTCATAAAAAGATACCAAGTATGCAGTTCCAGTTCCAATCAAAAAAGTTAATAATAGAACACTTATCAATAAAATTATGGAGTTAGAAATATACTCAAATAAAAAAGTATCTTTTAAAATTTCATAGTAATTTGATGTAGATTCAAAAAAACTTAAAAATACAGTTAGAATTGGAATAATAACAAAAATAGAAATGAAAAGAGAAGATATATACCAAAAATTTATTCTCATAATTTATATTCCGCCTTATAAATATGGAAAGTATTTGTGTCCACACTTTAAAAAAAGCGTGGACACCCAGAAAAAAATCAAAAATCAAATACTTTTAGGATATGCGGAACCTCCTTAGTTTTAATTTCTGAAATTTTTCTATCATTTATTCTTTTATCGATTTTTTTACATTCCAAATAACATGGAGTGCATCCCTTAGAGGATTTATTAAAATCAATATCCGAAATAAATTTCTTTTTATTTTTCACCATTTTACTTCCAACCGGCAGCTGTCATTACTTCTAACGCTTCTGCTTGTTTAGCTCCATAACTAGAAACTTTTGTTTTAAGATCTTGTTTAAAATCTAAACCAATATTGTTTACCACTAACGGATTTGCTGAAACATTATCAATCATTGGAAACTCAAAGGTATTATTTACAAAATGTTCTTGAGACTCTGGTGTTAATAAAAACTCTACAAGTTTAATGGCATTAGTTTTATTAGGAGCATTTTTTACTAATGCTGCACAACTAATATTCATATGAGTTCCTCTATCACCTTGATTAGGAAAAAAAGCTTTAACTTTTTTTGCAGCTTCTTGTTGTTCGGGACCCTTTTTACCAGACAACATTAATGCAAGATAGTAAGTGTTGGCTACGGCAATGTCAGCTTCGCCAGCTGCAACTGCCATTATTTGTGCTCTATCATTTCCTTTAGGCGTCCTAGCCATATTAGAAACAACTCCTTTCGCCCATTCAGCTGTTGCTTTTTTTCCATTATTTTTAACTAATGAAGCTACAAGTGATTTATTATAGATATTGTTGGATGCTCTTATAACTAGTCTACCTTTCCATTTTGGATCAGCTAGACTTTCGTAAGTTAAACCAGATAGCTCAGCTCCAGAAACTCTCTCAGGTGAATAATAAACTATTCTTGCTCTTTTTGCGATTCCAATCCAATGGCTTGTTCTAAAATTTGCTGGCACTGCTGCTTTAATAGCTGCAGATGTTAAACCAGATTGAGTCATTCCCTTTGATTTAAATACTCCACATCTTCCTGCGTCAGCAGTAATGTAAAGGTCTGCGGAAGAGTCGACACCCTCTTCTATCATTCTTTTTTCAAGTGCGCCTGCCTTACCATTTATCAAGTTAACCTTAATTCCTGTTTTATTTGTAAACTTGTTATAAAGTTCAGCGTCAGCCTTATAATGTCTTGCGTTAAAAACATTTACCTCATTTGCCATCACAACTGATGAGGTAAATAAAGATGCTATCAATGCAAAAATTGATATATTTCTCATTATTTCTCCATTCTTCCGCATGATTTAATTGAGAATGAGAACTATTCTCATTGAGAATGATTATCAATCGCAAAGATGTCGCAGGCTATCTAAGACTTCCAGTCGCCTATTTTGCTGAATAAAAAGTTCCTAAAAGCTTGAACTCTGGCTGTGTTTTTTAAAGATTGTGGATAAACGAAGTGTGCCTCTGTGATTGGTCCCTCAGATTTAGGTAAAACTTTAATAATATTGGTCGAATTGCTTACTAAATATTCAGGCAGTGCTGCTAAACCTACTCCAGATTCCACTGCTAGTAAGAGTCCCATAACACTATTTACCTTCATTATAGGTTTTCTTTTTTTTCCGTCATGCATCCCTAACTTTAATGCCCACTCTGGATTGTAAACTGGAGAAGGTGCTCCTTTGCCAAATGATATGAATTTGTGTTTATTTAAGTCACTCACAGTTTTTGGCATACCATATTTTTCTAAATATTTGTTAGACCCATAAATATAATATTTTAGATCTATAAGCTTTTTTTGAATATAATTTAATTGTTTAGGTCTTCTCATAAAAATACCAATATCTGCTTGTCTTGTACTTAAGTCCAGCTCCTTATCCTCAAAAATCAACTCAATTTCAACCTCGGGATTTAACCGCATAAATTCCTCAATTCTAGGTGTTAACCAATGAGTTCCAAAACTTCTAACTGTTGTAATTGTCAATTTTCCTGTTGGTTTATTTTTTTGATCTCCTAGTGAAGTTTCCACTTCTTTGAGTTTACTTATAACTTCGTGTGCAGTCTTAAATACATACTCTCCATTTTCGGTGAGCGTAAGACCTCTTGCGTGTCTCTCAAATAATTGAACTTTTAAGTCTTGTTCCAAGGATTGAATTTGTCTACTTATTGCTGATTGACTAAGATTTAAATTTATAGTTGCATTAGTAAAACTTCCTGCTTCTGCAACTGCATGAAAAATTTTAAGTTTATCCCAGTCCATTATTTATTTAAATCAACTAAAACTCTTCCAGAAATTTCACCCTTTAATATTTTAGGATAAGTTTCAATTAATTCCTCCAAGCTAACAGTTTGAATAGATTTTTCCATTAAGTTAAAATCAATTAATTTAGCTGCTTCTCCCCAAATAAATTCTCTTCTTTTGATGCTACAATTAGCTGAGTCCATTCCCCAAAGTTTTATTCCACGTAACATAAAAGGAATAACATTTGTATTAAGTTCATTTGTACTTGCATTACCACACACTGCAACAATCCCATTTGAATTAGTTTGAACAATTGCGTTAGCTAAAATTTTACCACCGACGGTGTCGACTACTCCATCCCATAAACCTTTATCTATAAGTTTTGGATCTTTATCAAATTCACCGCGATTTATAACATTTTTAGCACCTAATGATTTTAAGTAATCAGCTTTAGAATCTTTTCCTGAGACTGCAGTAACATTGTATCCCATCTTATTTAATATCATGACCGCAATACTTCCAACTCCACCAGTTGCACCTGTAACTAAGACATCATTTACTTTTGCACCAAGTAATATTTCCTCTCGAGCTTTTATTGCAAATGCTGCCATTAAAGATGTAAAACCCGCAGTACCTAAAATCATTGCCTGTTTAGTTGTTAAATCACTTGGTTTCTTTACTAAGAAGTCACCATTAACTTTTGCTATTTGAGAATATCCACCATAAAAAATTTCACCAACTCTAAAACCAGTTAAAATTACCTCATCACCTGATTTAAATTTTGGATTTTCACTTTCTAAAACAGTTCCTGAAAAATCTATACCTGGGATATGGGGGAACTCTTTTACTAACCTACCACCATTTTTTAAAATCATTCCATCTTTAAAATTAAGATCTGAATAATCAACTTTAATAGTTACATCACCATATTTTAAAAAACTTTTGTCTAATGATTTTACTTCTCTTGTAAAGTTGTCACCCTCTTGATTTAAAACTAATGCTTTAAATTGGTCTGACACTTTTAATCTTTTGAATTACTTATTAACCTTAAATATCTATTTTGATAACTTAAATCTTCTTTGAATTGACCTAAATAATAATTTGTGACCGTTGTAGCTTGTTCCTTTTTAATTCCTCTCATAGTCATACATTGATGAGTTGAGTCTATTGTGACTGCTACCCCTTTGGCATCTAGAGATTGCATTAGTGTATTCGCAATCTGCATAGTTAATCTTTCTTGAGTTTGTAATCTTTTAGAAAAAACCTCTACTACTCTTGCTAATTTACTTAATCCAACAACTCTTTCATTAGGTATGTATGCAACATGAGCTTTACCAATTATTGGTGCCATATGATGTTCGCAATGACTTTGAACAGAAATATTTTTTTGAATAACCATATCGTCATACCCATCTACATCGCCAAAAGTTTTATCTAAAACTTGAATAGGATCTTCCTTATAACCTTTGAAATACTCCTTAAATGCTTTAACAACTCTTTTTGGAGTTTCTAATAATCCTTCTCTATTAGGATCTTCACCCATCCACGACAAAATAGTTTTAAAAGCTTCTTCTGCTTCTTTGTCAGAAATCTTCTTTGAATTTTGATTATTATCAATGTCTTTAACTAACTTCATGGAGGGGTTTATACATATAAATGTGCATTTTTAAAATATTTAATATATCTCTATATGTGCTACATAATCACCGAATATGTTCAAAAAAAGAGAAAATGTGGTTGAAATTGAAGAAGGAAATCTTCTATCACCAAAATTTGATAATGAAGGTTTAATACCTGTCATCACAATGTGCTCTCAAACAAAAGAAATTTTAATGCATGGTTATATGAACGTTGAAGCATTAAAAAAAACAATTGAAACAAAAGAAGCTCACTACTATAGCAGATCAAGAAAGGCTATTTGGCACAAAGGCAAAACAAGTGGTTTTATTCAGAAAGTGACTGAAATCAAAATTGATGATGACCAAGACTCGGTTTTGCTTACTGTTGATATTGGAGACGGAGCTAGTTGTCACGTCGGTTATAGATCTTGTTTCTATAGATCTATACCTCTTGGGCCTATTGAAAATGCTAGAGAAATTAAGATGAAATTTACTGAAAAAGAAAAAAAATTTGACCCAGAAAAAGTTTATAAAGGTCAGCCTAATCCAACTAAAATTTAATATTATTATGAAAGTCTTAAAACCTTTTGGCCCCAAAATTGCTGTAACTAAAATTCCTTTAAAAATTATAAATTTAATTAATAAAGAAGTTGATTTAATTGTTAATAACAGATCAAGATTAAAAAGAAGTGACTACTCAAAAAAGCTTGTAGGTCAAGTTAAAC